>JAFIFJ010000169.1 GCA_020832085.1 Gammaproteobacteria bacterium
GGTCACCAATTGATGTGGTACGGCTACGCGAAACTGGCCGGCATGTGTGAAGGTTATCTGCTCAGCGAGGCCATGAAATGACATCAGCTACCGCAAGCGAAGCTTTCACGGATAAATTTGTGGGTAATGGGCAGCGCTAGCCCGCATATTTCACCGTGACGCGAAGCGAGAGCGTGGAGATGCCGGTAAAGACAAGGCGCGCGACAGTTTGGGCGCGCAGGCGTACTTGACAGGACGTCGAGCACCCGAACCGAGCGCAACCGCACCGGCGGACCGGCAGGATTTGCCGGTAGATCCGCGCTCGCAGCCGTGGATCGGTGAGATATGCGGGCTAGACTTCGGGCTCGATGACGGACTGCGGTGCGTCACAGGGCCGCGACAGGAGAGGGGAGAGACATGACCGCAATCCGCATTCCGGGTACCGACGACGATCTCCGTCGTGCACTCGACGACGTGAATCTGCCGACGCTCCTGCTCGTCCTGACGCAACTGTCGGGCGACGCGCGCTGGATGGGCAAACGCTATCGGCCGGCTCCGATCGTGGCACCCGAGGGCAGCCTGTTCCCGGACGACAGCGGCGGCTACGACGAGGAGATCGCCGCGGAAATCCGCGCCGGGGCCTTCGACCTGCTGCGACGGGTGCGCGACGAGGGCGGCGAGCTGCCGCCGGCGCCGACGCTCGCGGGCATGCGACTGATGATGGAGTTCTCCACGGCGGAGCCGGTGGAGGACGAGTTCTGCGCCATGCTCCTGGAGGAGACCCACTTCGTCGATCGCGACGAGGACTGGCTCGCGGCGCTGCAGCAGGCCATGGCACGCCGGGGCGAGGACGACTTCCGTGTGCTCGTGGTCGGGGCCGGTCCTGCAGGGATCTGCGCGGGCATCAAGCTGGCGAAGGGCGGGCTCTCCTATCGCATCGTCGAGAAAAACGACTCCGTCGGCGGCACCTGGTACGAGAACAGCTATCCGGACTGCGGCGTCGACACGCCGAATCATTTCTACTCCTACTCCTTCGATCGCAATCCGAACTGGTCGGGCTACTTCTCCAAGCGCGACGAGCTGTACGCCTATTTCGACGCCTGCGTGGACAAGTTCGGCATCCGCGATGCCATCGAACTCGAGTCCGAGGTCCGGGCCATGCGCTACGACGCCGGCACCGGGCTCTGGTCGGTGGATGTGCGTCGCGCCGACGGCAGGGTGGAGACGCTCGAGGCGAACGTGGTCATCAGCGCCGTGGGTCAGCTCAACCGGCCGAACATCCCGGAGTTCGAGGGGCTCGAGTCCTTCGCAGGCACGAGCTTCCACTCCGCGCGCTGGCGTCACGACGTCGATCTCGAGGGCAGGCGCGTGGCGGTCATCGGGACCGGCTGCAGCGCGGTGCAACTACTGCCGAAGACGGCTGCGAAGGCGGCGCACACGTTCGTCTTCCAGCGTTCGCCGCACTGGGTGCTGCCGAACGAGAACTACTACCGGCCGGTGGAGGCCGGGCTCGTCTGGGCTCTGAACCACATCCCCTTCTACGCCGAGTTCCACCGCGCGCGGATGATCTTCAGCTTCATGGACCGGAACTGGCCGGCCGTGCCCCTCGATCCCGCTTGGGAGCACACGGACCGCGCCATGAACGAGATCAGCGACGGCATGCGTGCCGCGCTCACCGAGTACATCCGGGAGCAGCTCGGCGAACGGCAGGATCTGCTCGAGAAATGCGTTCCGCAGTTCCCGGTGATGGCCAAGCGCCCGATCATCGACAACGAGTGGTATCCGACCGTCGCCCGCGACGATGTCGATCTCGTCACCGAGGAGATCGTCGCGGTGCGCCCGAACGGCATCGAGACCATCGACGGGATGGTGCACGAGGTCGACGCAATCATCTTCGCGACCGGCTTCAGGTCGAACCTGTTCCTGTGGCCCATGGATGTAGTGGGTCGCTCCGGGACGAAGTTGGGCGAGCGCTGGGGAGACTATCCGCGCGCCTACAAGGGCATGCTGGTGCCCGACTATCCGAACCTGTTCTGTCTCTACGGACCGAACACCAACATCGTCCACGGCGGCAGCATCCTCTACACGATCGAGTGCCAAGTGCACTACGTCATGCAGTGTCTCGCGCTCATGCTCGGCCGTGACGCCCAGGCGCTGGAGATCCCCGAGCAGATCAACGACGCCTACAACGACGAGGTGCAGGAGATCAGCAAGGATCTCGCCTGGGGACATCCGAACGTGCACAGCTGGTACAAGAACTCCGACGGGCGGGTGGTGAACAACTCCCCGTTCAGTAACCTGGAGTACTGGTCGCGCACCCACGACGTCGAGCCGAACCGCTACCGGATGGGTTGAGGGGCCCATCTCCGCCATGGGCCCTACTGATCATGCGCTCGCTGGCCGGGCCGGCGCGTCAGAACGGAATGTCGTCATCAAAGTCCGTCGCGTCCTGGTCGTAGGCGTCGGCGGGCGGCGAGTCGGCGCTGGCCGCCGGAGTGCCGGCCACCGGAGCGCCGGCCGCCGGCGCCCCGGCCGCCGGTGGGCTCGGCCGCGCCTCTAGCCGCCATACCGGCAGGCGGGTGGAGGCTTTCTCCGGCCGCCCATTGCCGGCCCACACACGCCCCGCCAGGGT
>JAFIFJ010000050.1 GCA_020832085.1 Gammaproteobacteria bacterium
ACCTCTTCGGTCAGGTGTCCATCGACTCAGCCTTCGTGGACTGGTCAGGCAACTGCGGCAACCTGTCAGCCGCAGTCGGCCCCTTCGCCATCAGCAACGGCCTCATCGATCCCGCCAAGGTGCCCGAGAACGGCACCTGCGAAGTGCGCATCTGGCAGGCGAACATCGGCAAGACCATCGTCAATCAGGTGCCCATCAGCAACGGACAAGTGCAGGAGACCGGTGACTTCGAACTCGACGGCGTCACCTTCCCCGCCGCCGAGGTGCCCGTGGACTTCATGAACCCCGCCGACGGCGAGGGTGCCCTGTTCCCCACCGGCAACCTCGTCGATGACCTCGACGTACCCGGCATCGGCGTGCTCAGGGCGACCATGATCAACTCGGGCATTCCGACCATCTTCGTCAATGCCGCAGACATCGGTTACACCGGCACCGAGCTGCAGGACGACATCAATTCGGACCCGGAAGCGCTGAAGCGCTTCGAAACCATCCGTGCCTACGGTGCGGTGGCCATGGGCCTGATCAAGGACATCGCCGAGGCTGCGACGCGGCAGCACACCCCCAAGGTGGCCTTCGTCGCCCCGCCCACCGGCTACACCGCCTCCAGCGGCAAGGTCATCGCCACGGAGGAGATCGACCTCTGCGTGCGCGCCCTGTCCATGGGCAAACTGCATCACGCCATGATGGGCACGGCGGCGGTGGCCATCGCTACCGCCGCCGTCATTCCCGGCACCCTGGTGAACCTGGCAGCCGGCGGCGGTGAGCGCGACTCGGTGGTGTTCGGCCATCCCTCCGGGACCCTCGGGGTGGGCGCCGAAGCCAAACTCATGAGCAACGACTGGGCCGTCACCCGGGTACGCATGTCCCGCAGCGCCCGGGTGCTGATGGAGGGCTGGGTCAGGGTGCCTGCAGACTCGATGTGAAATCTGCCGGCGCGCATCGCTCACTATCCTGCCACCGATCTTGACCTGCCAGCAGCCTCGATCCAGCATGGGTGCTGGAATCACGAGGAGAGGCAGACATGATCCGAGGCATTCATCACGTGGCGCTGGCCACCAGCGACATCGACCGTCTGGTGAACTTCTACAAGGAAGGCTTCGGCTTCGAGGTCGTCTACGAGGGCGGCTGGGAGAAGGGCTCGAAGATGATCGACACCATCGTCGGCCTGGAAGGGTCGTCCTGCAAACAGGTGATGATGAAGGCGGCCAACACCCACATCGAAATCTTTCAGTACCTCACTCCGGCCGGCAAACCGGTAGACCCCAAGCGTCCGGCCAGCGATCACGGCTATACCCACTTCTGCGTCGACGTGGTCGACATCGACCACGAGTACGAGCGCATGCAGAAACTGGGCATGACCTTCAACTGCCCACCCCCGACCCGGGAGGAACTCGGCGGCGGCGCGATCCGCGCCACTTACGGCCGCGACCCTGAAGGCAACATCATCGAACTGCAGGAGATCAACGACCCGGAGCACCCCTTCTACCTGAAGGTGTGACCCTTCCCAGCCAGCCAACCCGAGGCGGGTAGGTCCCTACCCGTCCTTCCGGCCGAGTTCGATCAGATCGTGGAAGGCCTTGAGTGTGGCCTCCGTCGACTCGCCCGAGTAGTTCACGTTCACGAACAGCGTCTGATCCACCACGCCCTCGAAGCGCGCGAGCAGCCCGCGGCAGTGTTCGATGCTGCCCGAGATCACCACCGCGTCGATGACGTCGTCGGTGAAGCCTTCCATGGCCCGCTCGAGCTGGCCCTGGGGCATCCACTTGGCGGCATGGTCGGCTGCCTTCGAGAAACCCTGCTCCCGCAGGACATAGTCGTAATACGGGTGAGGCAGAGGCGCATAGAGGTGGCAAATCGCAGCCCGGGCTGCGTTACGGGCTGCCTCGGCGTCCTCTCCCACGGAGACGAAGGGCGCCGTGGTCGTTCCGAGCTGCGCCGGGTCCCGACCTGCCGCGGCGGCGGCAGCCTCGAAACGCGGCCGAACCACGTCGCGCACGTAATCCGGCGACAGCAAGGCACCGAGGGCGATGCCGTCGGCGACCCTCGCCGCGACAGACACCATGGCCGGAAACACCGCCGCCAGGAACACCGGGATCGATTCGCGGACCGGTTGCACCGCCGGTGTCCAGCGCATGCGATGGATGTCTCCGCTCCAGTCGAGTTCCTCTCCCACCCGGGTAGCCACCGCCTGCCGCAGCAGGGTGATGTACTCCGCCATCTTCTTCAGCGGCCGTTCCTGGGGAACGCCCTGCCACACCTCATTGATGTGTTTGTTTCCGGTACCGACACCGAGGACCAGCCGTCCACCCGATAACTCGTCCACATCCACAGCGCTCATCGCGCAAAGCCAGGGTGAGCGCGCGTAGGCGTTGAGGATGTAGGGCCCAATCTCGATCCTCTCAGTGGCCTCGGCGATGGCCGCCAAGGGCACGAAGGCGCTGCGCCAGGCCTCTGTCACGTATACGGAATCCAGACCGGCAAGTTCCGCCTGCCGAGCCAGATCCGCCATTTGGCGGATCGTGGTGCCGCCTCCCGCAAAGATGATGCCCTGCTTCATACGCGGCTCTTGTGTCCCGAACTCGGAGGTCAAACAACTATGAGCTGGATTGCGGCTCGCAACAAGATGCGCCGAGACGGCGCATCGAGATCAAGTAGACGAAGCGCAACACCGCCTTCTGGCCGCAGCCAAGCTCCGGGAAGCCGGATCACCGTGTTTGGCTGTTCTCTGACGGTAGTCTTATGGCGCGTCGTCGTCCGCGGCAACCTCATCCTACTTGCCATGACTCCAACGTCAGGCAAGCATGGGATACCTTCCTTGCAGGAGTCAGGGCAGACGTCCACATCGCTCGTGGTCCTGTCACAAGTAAAGGGGCACTCAATCATGGCCGAACCCATTCAGCTGCGTAACAGACCACGGGGCAGCGTCCTGGCAGGGATGATCTGGATGGCGATCATCTCCATCCTGCTGTTCTGGCTGCCCGGGATCGGCTCTCTGATTGCCGGCTTCGTCGGCGGTATGAAGGCCGGTGGCGTCTGGAATGCCATTGTGGCGGTCTTCCTGCCCGCTATATTGCTGGCTGGACTGCTGTTCTTCTTCGGCTCAGCGCTGACCGGCATCCCCATCATCGGCGCGATCGCCGGTATGGGCCTGTTCGTACTGATCGTCGCCGGCATCGGCCCACTCCTGGTGGGCGCGATCATCGGAGGCGTTCTGGCCTAGAACGCCCCCGAGGCCGATCAGTAACCGAGCAGCCGGGCGTAACGCTCCCGGTGAAAGGCCTGGTTGCCGTAGATGGCTTCGAGCGCACGGGCCCGCTTGAGGTAAAAGCCGGCATCGTATTCGTCGGTCATGCCGATGCCGCCGTGCATCTGGATCAGCTCGTTGGACACCAGATGCAGATGGTCACCCATTTTGCACTTGGCCAGAGAACACAGCTCCGCCACGTTGTCGGCATCTGAGTCGATGGCCTGCAGTGCAGCTTCCACGCAGGAGCGCGCCAGCTCCATGCCGGAGTACATGTCCGCAGCACGATGGCCGAGGGCCTGGAAGGAACCGATGACCCGACCGAACTGCTTACGGGTCTTCAGGTACTCCAGCGTCATGTCGAAGGCCTGACTGGCGGTACCGAGCATCTCTGCGGCAAGGCCGGCCCGACCGCGGTCGAGGATGGCATCGAGCAGGGGATAACCCGCATCGAGCTTGCCGAGCAGGGCGTCGGCTCCCACTTCCACCTTGGCGAAGGTCACGTCGGCGTAGCCACGGCTGTCGGCGGTGGAACGGGCCGACCGGGAGACCCCCTTGGCCTCTGCCGGCACCAGGAACAGCGACAGGCCGTCCTCACTTCCCGCTGCGCCGCCCGTCCGGGCAACCACAACATAGGCCGTCGCGGCCATGCCTTCCAGCACCATGGCCTTGCTGCCGTCCAGGACAAAGCCACCGCCACTCTTCGCGGCCGTCAGGGCGGTCTTCGTGGGTGCATGACGGGGACCTTCGTCCACCGCCAGGGTGAGAATGGCGGAACCGTCCACCAGCTTGGGCAGCCAGACCTGCTTCTGCTCTTCACTGCCGCCCAACAGGAGCGCCGAGGTGCCGATCAGGCCGGAGGCCAGCAGAGGGGAAGCGGTCAACTGCCGTCCGAGTTCCTCGAGAATGAGGCCAAAGGTGAGATAGCCGAGGTCCGAGCCGCCATAGCTTTCCGGAACCAGAATGCCCGTCCAGCCCATGTCGACCATGGCCGCAAAGGCCTCCGGTGCGTAGGCCGTCTCGATCCGCGCATCGCGCATTTCCCGGAACCTGCGGACCGGTGCCTGCTCCGTCACCCAGGATTTCGCCTGATCACGAATCAGGCTCTGTTCTTCGTTCAGTGCTGCCATGTCTGGTATGCCTCTCGTCCTGGTTGGGACTCAACCCTTCTGGGTGGTCTCGGGGAGTCCCAAGATGTTCTTGGAGATGATGTTCCTCTGCACCTCGGCGGAGCCGCCATAGATGGAGATGGCCTTGCCCCACAGCCATTCCCGGACGATGGCAAGCTCGTCGGCTGCGTAAGCATCGCCCTCCCAGCCGAAACCCTGCTGCCCCATGATCTCCAGCATCAGTTCCGAGCGGGCCTGGGTGATGCCGGTGGCGGAATTCTTCATGATCGACGCCGCCGCGCTCACCTGGGGATTGCCCTTGGCCTCTGCCGCAATGCGCTCGGCCGTGAGCTTGTGCGCCGCCGCGTCCATGAGGTGACGGGTGAGACGGGAACGAAGATCCGGGTCATCGAGGCGCCCGGCGCTGTCCACGCCCACGTAGCGCTTGGCCACCTCGTGCAGCGCCGAGGCCTTCTTCTTGCCCCCCGGGCCGCCGGCACTGGTCTGACTGGCGCGCTCGTGCTGCAGCAGGCGCTTGATGACGTTCCAGCCGTCATTGAGTTCGCCGAGCAGATCGTCTTTCTCGGCGCGGGCATCATCGAAGAAGGTCTCACAGAAGGGTGAGGCTCCGGAGATCAGCTTGATGGGCCGGGTCCGCACGCCGGGCTGGTCCATGGGCAGCATGAGAAAGCTGATGCCCTTGTGCTTGGCCACGGTCTTGTCCGTGCGCACCAGCGCGCCGCACCACTGGGAGATGTCGGCGCCGGAGGTCCAGATCTTCTGGCCGTTGACCACGAAATGATCGCCCCGGTCCTCGGCCAGCGTGCTCAGGGAGGCAAGGTCCGATCCGGCATTGGGCTCCGACAGGCCGAGGCACCAGCGCACCTTGCCGCTGGCAATCCCCGGCAGGTGGCGCTGCTTCTGGTCGTCCGTGCCGTACTCGAGAATGGTCGGACCGACCATGGTCACGCCCATGCCCGCCAGCAGCGGAATGGGATTGATGGCGCCGACGCGTCCCATCTCCTGGGCCAGGGCCCGGACATGGGCATGATCGAGCCCGGCGCCGCCATAGGCCTTGGGCCAGTGGGGCGCACCCCAGCCGCGCTCTGCGAGCCGATCACGCCAGGTCGCCAGGTCGGCGGCATGGCTGCCGTCCGCCCCGCCTTCCATCATGGGCACGATGCCTTCCAATGCCGGCGGGAAGTTGTCCTTCAACCAGGCCCGCACCTCGGCCCTGAACGCTTCGAGATCACTCCCGTGTTCGGTTTTCGTCGCACTTGCAGTCATGGCTCTCTCTTCCTCTGGGCCTGAATCTACACCCGCATGTTCCCGATCACGGCAGGCCATCCTGCCGGCGCAGAAACTAAAGCACGAAGCTTAACTCGACGGCGAAGCGGAGGACACTGCTGTCCACATCGCAAACGCCAGCCTGCATCCAGCTCGGCACTGGAGTAGCCTTGCACATCGTCGCCATCAATTCGGGAAAACATCCCCATGGAGGATCGGACCATCATCGGCCAGATGCAGCGTTTCGCACCCTTGGGCCTCACCGCGGCGGCTCTGGTGGCCTTGCTCCTGGCCATGGCGATCCGCGGGACTTCCGCCATGTGGTTCCTGACCCTGTTCGCCGTGCTGCTGCCCGCAGCCATCACTGCGGCCCTGATCCGCTGGTGGCCCGGTGGCCCGGAGCCGGGCGCCGACATCAACTGGCAGCGCAACCTGACTTTGGCCGGAGCCGGTCTGCTGCTGGGCGCGGTCCTCACCCTGCTGCTGGGGGTCGCATGGACCGGCGGCCGGCTTGGCAACATGCTGCTGGTGGCCGGTGCCATCCTGCTGCCGCCCGCCGCACTGGTGGCCGCCCTGGGATGGCTGCTCGGCCGGGAAAGCCACATCGAGGACGATCTTGGCGAAGGTGAGGTGATCATCCATCGAGCCGAGGAGCACTGGGGCGTGCTCTTGCCCCCCCTGCTGGTGCTGATCCTGGCGGCTGCGCTGGTCATCGGACCGCTGGGCGTGGTCGGCTTCACCGCCGCCACGGTGCTCTATCTGCTGGTTCTGCCGGGAACCGGCGTGGCCGCCCTCGCGGCCTATCTCAATACCCGTCTCGCCGTCACCAGCGATCACCTGCTCATCGAGCAGGGTCTGTTCCGGCGTCGCATCAGACGTCTGCCGCTGCAGCGCATCGACGCCTGCGGGGTCAAGCAGGGCTGGTTCGCCCGTTTGCTCGGCTACGGCAAAGTAACCTTCGTCCTCGTCGACGGCAGCAGTCTCGCTGTCCGGGGAGTCAAGGATCCCGGCGCGCTGCGCGCCCGGATCCGCCCAGCCCAGGGCAGCTGAGACGCCGCGGGCTCATTGCACCGCGCGCTCAGGGGCCGCCGCCCGTCTGCAGGCGGTCTTCGCCTTGCAGTGCTTCGCGCCGACGCTGTTCGAGAATGCTGCGATTGCGGCGCTGAGCGGCCTCGTCGAGGGGGAAGAACCAGAACAGCACCGCCACCAGCGCGCTGATCACCAGGGCCGGCCAGACGTACACCGCCCGCAGGGCATTCAGCGTGGCCTCGGTGTTCTCGCCCCGAGGGGTGAAGCCGATCAGGTCGAGGGCCAGATATCCCACCCCGATGGCCAGAGCCGCGCCGATCTTGCTGGTACTGGTGAGCATGGCGTAGAAGAGACCGGTGCGCTGGCGACCCGTGATGACCGCGTCGTGATCGGCCACGTCCGCCATCACCGAGCGGAACAGGAAGGGCCCGGCTGCCATGTTGACCCCGAGGAAGACCCAGACCATCAGCGCGAAGGGCACGTTGCCCACAGGAACCAGCAGGATCAGCGGCAGCGTCAGGGCATTGAACATGGATGATCCGGCGGCGGTGACGTGCTTGCCGAAGCGACGGGCGAAGAACAGCACCAGCGGAACGAAACTCACCCCCGAGACGAAGTAGCACAGCAGCAGCAGACTCGAAACCTGGCCGAGACCGAGGGCATCCTCGGCCAGGAACAGGAACATGCTGGCCACCAGCCCGCCGCCGATGCCTCCCAGGAGATCAGCCGCCAGCACCATGCGCAGGGGCCTGCTCTCCACCAGGGCGCTCACCGCAGCCCGCAGGCCCAGGGGTGGAGGCGTAGGTGTCGGCCGTTCCGGAACCCGGGTCACCGCCAAAAGCACCGCCAGCGGCAGCATGATCAGGACGAACCAGCCCATGATCGCCACCCGCGCCGCAGGCAGGTCGTCGGGTTCGGTCCACTCGATCAGCACGGGCAGCGTCAGCACCGTTATCATGCCGAGAATCAGCGCCACTTCCCGCGCACCGTGAACCCGGGACCTTTCATGGTAGTCCGGCGTCAGTTCCGCGCCCCAGGACATGTGTGAGATGGTCAGCAGCGTCCAACCCACGTACAGCACGAACAGCCAGAACAGCAGATAACCGCCGCTGACCTCCGCCGCGGGCATGAAGACCATGACGACGGAGACCAGCATGATGGGTACCGCCAGTACGATCCAATGACGGCGCCGGCCGAAGCGGGTGGCATAGCGATCCGAAAGCAGTCCCAGAACGGGATCGGTGAACACGTCCCAGAACCGCGCCAGCAGGAAGATCCCCCCCACGACAGACAGGCTCAGGCCCAGCGAACCGGCGTAGAAGGGTGGCAGGTGGACGGCCAGGGGCAGGCCCATGGCGGCGATGGGGGCTGCCGGCAGGGCGTAGGCGAACAACTGACCGCGACTCAGATGCGGGCGGTCCGGCGGCGCGGATCGCGTCATGCGTCAGTTCCTCCTGGTCGGCTACAACGGCAGTCAGACCGGCCTTTGGCCCGCCTGGCTGCCCACCGGCTCGAGCACCACCACGGGAATCGTCCGCCCGGCCGCCCGCTGCTGATACTCGTCATAGGGGGGATAGATCGCGGACATCTGTTTCCACAGACGCGCTCGCTCGCTGCCTTCGGCGACGCGGGCTTTCGCCTTCATGTGGGTGGCGCCCACCATCAGTTCGCAGTCCGGATCGGCTTCGAGGTTGAGGTACCACAACGGATGGTCGGGCAGGCCGCCCTTGGATGCGATCACCACGTAGTGACCGCCGAACTTGCCGTAGATCAGCGGCGCGGGCCGCGGCTCGCCGGTCCTTCGACCCCGGGTCGTGAGCAGCAGCGTCGGCAGAATGCCCGGCCCGCCCACCGCAGTGGAGTCCCACATGTGCGCCTTTTCCGGATCCCGCTGATAGAGTTCGATATGGGCCTTGATCCAGGGCACTTCGCTGAAGTTGGTCACGCCTTGCCTCCTCCCTCTCGTTGGCAGCCTGCGGTAAAGCCCGGTCCGCGGGCCAAGAGTACGCCATCGGAGCCTGCGGCGTTGAGCGCCCGAGGGCTGCAAGTTGACGTTCACCGCCCGCCAACACATCCTGCGACAGTTCCCAGCAGGGGCGTGTCCGAGCGCCGCGGTGCCGTCGCGGCTGTGGAAGTACCGTCCGCTGCCATCCTCGATTGGAGACCATCATGCGCACAACGCTGGTCCTTGCCGTTTCCCTGCTGCTCGCCAGCACCGCCTTGGGTCATGCCCGCCTCACCGCAAGCACGCCCGCAGACGGCGGCACCCTGGCCGCTGACAGCGCCACCGTCACACTGAGTTTTTCCGAACCGCTGCAGCCACGCTTCAGCGACTTCAGCCTGCACTTTCTCGGCGAAAATGCCGATGCCGAAGCGACGCGCGGCAACCGCCTCCCCCGTCAGGCACCTGACGTCGACCCTTCACGCAGCCGCGTGGATCTCGCCCTCCCGGACGCTTCCGAACCGGGCTGGTACCTCCTCGACTGGGAGGTCCTCGCCGAGGACGGCCACACCACCAGAGGCAAGCTGCGCTTTCAGTACCAGCCCTGATCGCCGGCCCCGGCTGATGAGCTTCCAGGGTCCATGACTTTCGGCCTCGACGTCCTGGCCGAACTCACGCGCCTGTCCGGCGTGGTCGTGCTGGCCACGGCAGTGGCTCGGGGCCTGCTCGATGGTGGGCCCCGCAATCCCTTCGCATTCATCCTGCCCGGTACGGCATTGCTGGCTGTGGGATGTGTGCTGGTACTCGTCGCCACCATCGCCCCCATTGCGAGCCGCCTCGAAGAGCCCGTGCTTGCCCTGGCCCTGGAGTACTTCCAGACCACCAGCCACGGCCCCCAGCTCCTGACCCCGATCCTGCCTGCCATCTACGCCCTGCTGCTCGCTGAAGGCCTGCGCATCGCCGACGCTCCCGGTTTCCGGCGCGGACTGTACTGGATGCTGGCCGCGACGGTGGTGGCGATGCTGGCGCTGATGGCCGCCAGCGGGCATGTGGCCGTGACCGAGTGGGATCACATCGGCATGTTTCTGCAGATCGTACACATGGCTGCAGCCGTGGCCTGGGTGGCCATCGTCCTGGCCCTGCTGCCGCGACTGTGGAGCGGCCAGCCCGTGGCGGGGGAGCTGACGAGAATCGGTAACGTCGCCCTGGCCCTGGTGATCATCCTGATCGTCACGGGCATCGCCAGCGCCTGGCTCCACGGCGCCACCTTGCCCTGGCCGCTGGCAGAGGACTACGGCAGATTGCTGCTGCTGAAGACCGCCGCGCTGCTGCTGGCGCTGGCGGCAGCCGGCTGGAACCGGTTCATCGAGCTGCCCGCAGCAGGCGTCCACGAGACCCGCGTGCGCAGCGTTCTGGGCTTCGAAGCCGTGGTGCTGCTGCTGGCCCTGCTGCTGGCCGCCTGGCTGACCCGGACGCCGCCACCCTGACACCGCAGCACCGCTGCCGGAGGCCAGCTTGACCTGCCTCGAGGATCCGAACGCATCGGTGCTGGAAATCAGGCCCCAAAGCCGGTCATGCTGGAGCCGCCGCGGGCGCGGAACACGAGGATGGGCCGATATGCGCAGCAACCGACCATGCAGTCTTGCAGCACTTGCCTGCCTGTCATGGCTGACGCTGGTCGCCTGCGGGGAACCCGAAGCACCTTCACAGGCTGGTCAGCTGGTCATCATCGGCGGTGGCCTCGCTGCCGACAATGAAGAGATCTACGACCGCCTGGTGACCCTCGTAGGCCCAGAGGCGCACTGGGCGGTCCTGCCCACAGCCAGCGCAGAACCCGAAGCGGCAGGGCCTCGCGCCGCAGAACGTCTGCGCGACTATGGCGCCGACGCCAGGGTCATCGACATCCATGCCGACGACCTGTCGAAGGCCCGGGATCCCGACTACCAGGAAGCCATCGCCCAGGCCGGGGGCCTGTTCTTCACCGGCGGCTCCCAGGAGCGCATCATCGGCGTGTTTCGACCCGAGGAAGGCGACACGCCCACCTACCAGGGCATGCGCGCCCTGTTGAGCCGCGGCGGCGTCATCGCCGGCACGTCCGCAGGTGCAGCCGTCATGAGCAATCCCATGATCCAGCGTGGTGACGCGGCCGCTGCGCTGACTGCCGGGCGGGCCTACGGCAGCAACCGTGCAGCCGAGGACGGCGTGTCCATCGACAAGGGCATGGGTTTCTTCCCCTACGGCATGACCGATCAGCACTTCCTGACCCGTGGCAGGCTCGGGCGCCTGATCGTGGCCCTGGAGGCGACGCCGTTCACCCGCGGCTATGGCATTGACGACGACCGCGCCATCCATGTGGACCTCGGCAGTGCCCGGATCGAAGCGCTCGGCGGCCCTCATGGTCTGCTGCTGCTCGACACCAGTGCTGTCCGCCGCGACCGGGATGGTCAGCGCGGCTTGCGGGTCGCTCTTCTCAGCAGCGGCGACGTAGTGGACGGCCTCAGCGGCCGCGTCACCCCTGCACGCGGCAAGGTTCCCCTCGGGCGCCCACCGGGCATCCTGCATCAACTGCCCGCCTTCGATGATGCCTGGGCCGGCAATGTCATCCGCGAACTGATCCTGCTGCTGGCCCAGAACCCCGCCAAGGAGGCGGTGGCACTCGATCCCGGCTTCGAACTCAGATTCGAGGAAGACGATGACACCCAGTACTGGCTGGCGCCGGACCTCGATGCCGCCAGCCTCACGGTGATCGGCCTGCGGCTCGACGTGCTGCGCCGCAATGACCTCTGATTCCGCGCCAGTCCTGCGCCGCAGCCAATCCCTGGGAGAGGAAGTTGCCAACGCGGTGAGCCACGGTATCGGGGCACTCGCAGCGGCACTGCTGCTGCCTGTGCTGCTGCTTGAGCCCATCCTGGCAGGTCGGGACGCGGTCGCAGTTTTCGCCTTCGGCCTGTTCGGCGTCACCCTGCTGCTGCTCTACCTGGCTTCCACCCTTTATCACGCCCTGCCCCTGGGATACGGTGCCGGACGCGGGCGCGCCAAGCGTCTGTTTCACCTCTTCGACCACTGCGCCATTTATCTCCTGATCGCCGGCAGCTACACGCCCTTCGCCCTGGGCGTATTTCGCGACAGCTGGGGCTGGCCCATGTTCGCCGCCATCTGGGGTCTGGCCACGGCGGGCGTGGTGACCAAGACCCTGGGGCTGGCTCGGCATCCGGCTGTCTCGGCAAGCATCTACATCGGCATGGGCTGGTGCGCGCTGTTCACCCTGGACCCGCTCCTGCACGAACTGCCAAGAGCCGGACTGTACTGGCTCATCGCCGGAGGCGTGGCCTACACCCTGGGCGTGATTCCCTTCATCCTCGATGAGCGCGTCCGCTACGGCCACTTCGGCTGGCACCTGTTCGTGCTGACCGGCAGTGCCTGTCACGTGGTCGCCGTCATCCGCTACGCCTGACGGCTACCCTGCCCAACCCTCAACTGGCGACGTCTCGCTGCTCATCCACGTCCTCAGCAGTCTTGTCGATGCGCTCGGGTTCCTCACCACGCGTGAGCAGTTCCACGGCCCGATCCGCCGCATCCTGGAAGGGTTGAATGACCAGATCCGCTCCGGCTTCCCGCAACTGCTCCGAATCTGACGGCACATGACTGGTGACCGCGATCCTGCCGTCGTATCCAGCCCCCCGCAGGGACTGGATCAGGGTGCGGCGGTGGTCGTCATGAGTGACGCCGGGCGCCAGCGACGGCACGGTGGACACGGCCCAGGTGATGCGGGTCAGCGGCAGACTGGCGAGGAACTCCGGATCCGTTGCATCACCGTACTCGCAATCAAGCCCCCACTGCCGCCAGCGCTCCACGGCTGCCGGGTTGAAGTCCACACCCAGGACCTTCAGGCCAGCGCGGTGCAGACGAAACCCAAGGGCACTGCCAAAGCGCCCGGTGCCGAAAACGAGGACGTCAATCCTGTCCTTGATCACCGGCCCGGACTGCTCGCGCGGGGTATGGGATCGCTCGAAGACCCCGAGCCAGCGCTCGAAGACGGCAAACAGTTCATGGGACCAGGTGATCATGTAGGTTGACGCCGCGATGGTCACGAGACCGACCAGGGTTACCAGGCTCAGGACGTCGTTGCCCACGTGCCCGATGGTCACCCCCATGGCGATGAAGATGAGCGAGAACTCGCTGATCTGCGCCACCGTCAGACCGGCCAGGAAACCCGTCCGCTTGCGGTAGCCCATGATACCCATGATGACCATGACGATGAGGGGATTGCCAACCAGCACGAACAGGGAGAACACGAGCGCGCCCCCCACCTGATCCCCGAGGTTGCCGAGATCCAGGGAGATGCCCAGGGAGATGAAGAAGAACAGCAGCAGAAAGTCCCGCAGCGGAGCCAGTCGGGCAGCAATGGCTTCCCGGTAGCGAGTGGAGGCCAGCGCTACCCCTGCGTGCAGGCCGCCGAGTTCCTTGCCAAAGCCTACGAGGTCACCGAGGGCAGCAAACAGCGCTGCCAGGGCGATGGCGAAGGTGATCAGCAGTTCCGGTGAGTGGGCCAGTCGATCTGTGAGCGGCACCGCCACCCACTTGACGAAACAGCCCACGGCTAAGAGCAGCAGTCCGCTGTAGAGGAACAGCTTCAGGATCTCCATGGTGGCAGCCTCTTCACTACCGGCGCCGATGCCGATGGCCGACAGCACCACCATGGCGAACACCACCACCAGGTCCTGAACGATCAGGAAGCCCAGCGCCACCTGACCGTGAAGCGCATCGATTTCGCGTTTGTCCGACAGCAACTTGACGATGATGATGGTGCTAGAAAACGTCAGTGCCACCGCGATGTAGACGCTTTCCTGAACCGAGAATCCCAGCGCCAGGCCGATCAGGAAGCCGAATACGGAGGTGAACAGGACCTGCCCGAGCCCCGTAAACAGCGACACCACGCCCAGCGAGCGCACCAGCTTGATGTCGAGTTTGATGCCCACCAGAAATAGCAGCACCGCGATGCCGAGTTCCGACAGGAGTTCGATCTCCTCTTCGGAGTGAATCAGATCGAGAACATCCGGACCAACCAGCAGGCCGACGGCAATGAAGGCCACAATCAGCGGCTGGCGCAGCATCATGCCGATGAAGCCAACAACGGCGGCCAGTACCAGCAGGGCGGCAACTTCGACGAATACGGATTCCGCGATCAGGGCTTCCAAAGACATGCTTCCCTTGAATTCAAACGGTCGTCACCGGCTGCAGACGCGGTTCGCGCATGGGCGGCAGATGATCCTCGAGATCGGCGAGCAGATCGGACTTCAGGGCCGCATAGCCGGGATCGTTCCAAAGATTGCGCCACTGCTGAGGGTCCCGGACGAGGTCATAGAGTTCGCCTTCATCGCCAGCGTAGAGGGTGCCGGGACGACAGGCCGTGACGATGTAGCCATCGCGATACAGGGTGCGCAACGACACCGTAGTGCCGTCCACGTGGCGGCAATCCCACTCCGTGAAGACCCGCTCGCGATGCTGCTGATCCGCCTCGTCATCATCAGCCGGCAGCGGCAAACCCTGCATGTATTGCGGCACCGGGGCCCCGGCAATGCGCAGAAAGGTTGGCGCCAGATCCACCTGACCCACCGGCGCCTTCACCACGGCGGCGGCGGTGGACGAACTTGGCGCCGGGCGCCAGATCAGCGGCAGGCGCATCAGCGAATCGACGTGATAGGGCCCCTTGAACAGCAGACCGAAATCACCCTGAAACTCGCCATGGTCAGTGGTAAATACCACGTCCGTATCGTCGGCCCAGCCGCGCTGCCGGATGCTTTCCAGCACCCTTCCCACCGCTTCGTCGATGAGTTCGTTTTCCACATGGGCCAGCGCATTCACCTCGCGGATCTGCTGCGGCGTCATCCGGGCCGGAACAAAGTCCGGCGGGGCCTCGAAGTTCGTCAGGCGCTCGCCGCGCCACCAGTCGAGCCAGTGCCGGGGCTTCTCAGCCAGGATGGCCTCGATGCGTTCCGGACTGCCCGGGTAGCCCACCGGAAGATCGAGGTCCCGCCAGTCCACCCGATGCAGCTCCGAGGCGGGCGGGTCCCAGGGATGGTGGGGATCCGGGAAGCTCATCCATACGAACCAGTCATCGGCGTCGTCGAGACTGTCGAGCCAGGCCATGGTGCGATCCGCCACCCAGTCGGTGTGGTAATGCTCCCGGGCGATGTGGTTCTCTCGCTGCACCTGACAGGCTCCGGTGTCACCACCCCCGGCGCCGTTGACCTCGAAGCGGTCATTGAGATTGCGGTAGAAGCCGGCCAGCGCTTCCGGGTGCTGCTCCCGGAGGAAGCGCCCGTAGTGCAGGATCAGCGGGGAATGGGTGGCCAGCTCCATGTGCTCGAAGCCCCGGTGGGGGCCGAACTCACCCAGCAGCGCCATACGGTTCTCATAGAAGCGCTGCTCGAGATCGAGATGGGGCTCGAAGTGAGACTTGCCGATCAGCGCCGTGCGGTAGCCGCTGGCATGCAGCTCGGCGGCCACAGATGGCGCATCTTCGGGCAACGGCACGCCGTTCATCCACACACCGTGGGTGGACACGTACTGACCGGTGACCATGGTGGCGCGGGCGGGCATGCACACCACGTTCTGATTGTGGGCGCGATCGTAGCGGATGCCCGCAGCGGCGAGGCCGTCGAGGACCGGCGTGCGCGCCACCTTGCCGCCGTAGCAGCCGAGCGCGTCCCAGCGCATCTGGTCAGCGGTGATGAAGAGAATCTTGCGGCCCATGGCGCCCCCCTTCTGGCAGCAGTCCGGACACGGAACCACGACCCGCACGGCCTTGCAATCCCTTGCCGGTATCTCACAGGATAACGTTCCGCGAGCAGCCGGCGTTCAACCATGTCCTACCGCCGCCTAGTCCAGGGTGCAACCGGGACCGGTCTGGTCTTTGCGATCCTGAGCTTGAGCAGTCCCCCGCTCGCAGCCGGCGGAGAACGCGACGGTGAGACCGGGCTCGAAGTCCCGCCCGCGGCTGCGGGCAGTCTCGTCCTCGACGATCTTAAAGCCCCCATCCGGCCCCAGACCTATCCTGCGCTGCCCTCGGCCGATCCGTTTGCGCAGGACCCGGACGAGATCCGCGCAGCCCTGCGCCGTGACGTGGAGCGGGCCCTGGCTGAGGAACCCGAGCTCGCTGACACGCCGATACTGGTCCATGTCACCAGCCTCCGACGGGCCCGCTTGAGCGGTATCGTCGACAGCGACTCGACGCGACTTCTGGCCGAGATCGTCGCCGCCAGCGTGAACGGCATCAGCGGCGTGGACAACGGGCTAAAAATCGAAGCGGAGGACTGATGGATTCCCTGACCCAGATCGCGCTCGGCGCTGCCGTCGGCGAAGCGGTGCTCGGCCGCCGGGTCGGGCGTCGAGCTGCCCTCTGGGGTGCCGTGCTTGGCACGGTTCCCGATCTCGACGTTTTCATTCCCTTGGGCGACCCGGTGGCGGACTTCACCTACCACCGTTCGTTCAGCCACTCGCTGATCGTCCTGACTCTGGTGTCACCCGGATTCGCCTGGCTGATCATGAAATTCCATGCGGAACCCCGTGCCAGTTTCGGCGGCTGGTGGCTGCTCTGCTTCCTGGTGCTGGTCACCCACCCGCTGCTGGACGTCTTCACGGTTTACGGCACCCAGCTGTTCTGGCCCATCGATCCGACGCCGCTGTTCATTTCCAGCGTCTTCATCGTCGATCCCGCCTACACGCTGCCCCTGCTGCTCGGTCTGGGCCTGACGTTTGCGCTGGCGCGGTCAGGAGATCGCCCCCGCCCCTGGCTGCCCAATGCCCTGGGCCTGCTGCTGAGCACCGCCTATCTGGGCTGGGGGCTCGTCGCCAAGGCTGAGGTGGAAGGCTTCGCCCGCGCGCAACTGGCGCAACAGGGCATCACCTACGAGCGCCTGCTGACGGTTCCCATGCCCGGCAACACGCTGCTCTGGCGTATCCTGGTCATGGGCAACGAGGCCTACTACGAGGGCTACCGATCCCTGCTGGACCGGGGCGACCGCCTTGCCCTCGAACGCGTCGAGCACGAGCCGTCGCTGCTCGAAGGCATCGAGGACCATTGGCCGGTGCAGCGGCTGCGCTGGTTCACGGATGGCTTCTATTCTGTGACCGGGCCTGACGGCAAGGTCGTCGTCACCGACCTGCGCATGGGGGCCGAACCGAACTACGTGTTCGCCTTTGTCGTGGCCAGCAAAGACAACCCGCATCCCATCCCCCTGCCCGCGGAACAACTGCCCCTGGACTTTCAGCTGCGCGAACTCGGCTGGACCTGGCGCCGGATCTTCGACGAGGACGCGCCGCGCTGAGCCACGCTCAACCGCCGGCCAGCTTGACCTTGAAGCCTTCCTTCTCCAGCACTTCCTTGATCTTGTCCCGCTGATCGCCCTGCAGCTCGATGACGCCGTCCTTGACGGTGCCTCCCACGCCACAGCGGGCCTTGAGCTGCTTCGCGAGCTTGGCGAGTTCGGCATCGGCAAGCGGCAGCCCTTTGACGAGGGTCACTCCCGCACCTTTTCGACCCTTGGTTTCCCGGCTGAGACGGACGATGCCATCGCCCCCGTCCCGGGGCCGGGAGCGGTCCTTGCAGACGCACTCCGCTATCGGACGCAGACATCCAGGACAGATCCTGCCTGTCGCCGTGGAGTAGACCAGACTGCCCTGTGTGCTGCGCTTCTTCATCAATCCACCGTCAATCCGTGGCCAGCCAGTCGATGGGCGGCTGCCCATGGGCCACCAGATAACGATTGGCCCGGGAGAAGTGGCGGCAGCCGAAGAATCCCCGATGGGCCGACAGCGGTGAGGGATGGGGTGCGGTCAGCACTTCGTGGCGGCGCCGGTCCACCCGCTGTCCCTTCTTCTGCGCGTAGCTGCCCCAGAGCATGAAGACCACGTGCTCCCGTTCGGCGTTGACCAGTTCGACGACACGATCGGTGAACTGCTCCCAACCCCGATTCTGATGTGCCCCCGCGCGCCCGCGCTCCACCGTCAGCACTGCATTGAGCAACAGCACCCCCTGCCGGGCCCAGCCCAGCAGCGAGCCGTTGGCAGGCCGCGGAGCATCGACGCGACCACCCGGGACCCCCGGGTCGGACATGTCGCTGACCACCTCCTTGAAGATGTTCTCAAGCGATGGTGGCGGTCTCACACCAGGCCGCACGGAGAAGCAGAGGCCATGGGCCTGATTGGGGCCGTGATAGGGGTCCTGGCCGATGATGACCACCCGCACGGCCGGCAGCGGTGTGGCGTCGAGGGCCGCGAAGATCTCCGGGCCGGGCGGATAGATCACTTTGCCCTGGCTTTTCTCGGTTGCCAGAAAGGACCGCAGGGCGCCCATGAAGGGCTGTTCGAATGTGTCTGCCAACGCTGCCTTCCAGCTCGCCTGAAGGCGGGCGCGATCCGCCTGCCTGTTCCCTGCCCCGCTCACTGTTCGTCGCGGGGTCGCATGTGAGGGAAGAGCAGGACATCACGAATGCTGGCCTGATCGGTCAGCAGCATCACCAGCCGGTCGATGCCGATACCCTCTCCGGCCGTTGGCGGCAGGCCATACTCCAGCGCCATGACGAAGTCGGCGTCGTAGTGCATGGCCTCGTTGTCGCCTGCCGACTTCTGCGCAGCCTGCTCGCGGAAGCGGGCGGCCTGATCCTCGGCATCATTGAGCTCGGCAAAGCCGTTGGCAATTTCGCGCCCCATCACGAACAGCTCGAAGCGATCCGTGACCGTGGGGTCGTCGTCATTGCGGCGCGCCAGCGGCGAAACCTCGGTGGGATAGCGGGTAATGAACACCGGATCCGTGAGCTTCTCTTCCACCAGTTCCTCGAACAGCGCGAACTGCAGTCGACCGAGGCCCCAGTCCGGCGTCACCTTCACACCACGATCCCGCGCCAGCGCGAGCAGCGCATCGTGATCATCGACCACGGCATTGCTGAGATCGGCGTACTTCACCAGCGAATCCCGCACGCTGACCCGGGCGATGGGCTGACCGAAGTCGATGTCGTGACCCTGATAGGTGATCCGGGCGGAACCGAGCACCTCCTCGCAGAGCTGCCGCAGCAGCGTCTCCGTCAGGTTCATCAGGTCCTCATAGCCCGCATACGCCCAGTAGAACTCCAGCATGGTGAACTCGGGATTGTGCCGCGCGGACAGCCCCTCGTTGCGGAAATTGCGGTTGATCTCGAAGACCTTCTCGAAGCCACCCACCGTCAGGCGCTTCAGGAACAGCTCCGGCGCCACCCGCAGGTAGAGTTCCATGTCCAGGGTGTTGTGGTGGGTGACGAAGGGTCGTGCCGTGGCGCCGCCGGGAATCACCTGCATCATGGGGGTCTCCACCTCCATGAAACCGGCAGTTTCCATGAACTCGCGAATGCCGCGGACGATGGCCGAGCGGACCGCGAACACGCGCCGGCTGTCCGGGTTCATGATCAGATCCAGATAGCGACGCCGGTAGCGCAGTTCGGTATCGGCAAGACCGTAGTACTGGTCGGGCAGCGGCCGCAGCGCCTTGGTGAGCAGTTCCGCGCGCGCCAGATTGACGTAGAGGGCCCCCTTGCCCGACTTCTCCAGCCGCCCTTCGCCGGCGACGATGTCGCCGATATCGAAGGCTTCCACCTGCGCCCGCAGCGCCGGATCGGCCTGCTTGTCCAGATAGAACTGAATCTGGCCGGCGCCGTCCTGAATGACGAGGAAGGGCCCGCGCCGGTTCATCAGCCGGCCGGCCAGGGCCACCTCAATGTTGCGCGACTCGAGCTCCGCCTTGTCGAGGTCACCATGGCTGGCAGCCAGCGCCGCGGAGTCGTGCTCACGGCCGTCTTCGTCGCGGGAGCGGCGAAAGCCGTTGGGAAAATTCCAGCCTGATTCCCGCAGCTCGCCGAGCTTGCCGCGCCGCCACTCGATCTGTTCCGACTCGCTGGAACCCGGGCCCTGCCTGTCATCTGCCATGATCGTTCCTGTGTACTGTTATCCCCGTGGCTGCCGGCCGCAGCCGAGCAGGTTCAGAGCGCGGACTTCAGGCTCGCTTCGATGAATTCGTCGATGTCGCCGTCGAGCACGGTGTCGGGGCTCGATATCTCCACGCCCGTGCGCAGGTCCTTCACCCGCGACTGATCGAGGACGTAGGAGCGGATCTGATGGCCCCAGCCGATGTCCGACTTGGAGTCCTCCACTTCCTGGGCGGCGGAGCGCCGCTTCTGCAGTTCCAGCTCGTAGAGCTTGGCCCGCAGCTGCTTCCAGGCCTTGTCGCGGTTCTGGTGCTGGGAGCGCTCGGTCTGGCAGGCCACCACCGTGTTGGTGGGCACGTGGGTCAGTCGCACCGCCGAATCGGTCTTGTTGATGTGCTGACCACCCGCACCCGAAGCCCGGTAGGTATCGGTGCGGACATCGGACGGGTTGATCTCGATCTCGATATCGTCGTCGATCTCCGGTGAGATGAACACCGAAGCAAAGGAGGTATGCCGCCGGGCACCGGAATCGAAGGGTGACTTGCGCACCAGCCGATGAATGCCCGTCTCGGTGCGGATCCAGCCATAGGCATGATCGCCACGCATGGCGAAGGTCGCGCCCTTGATGCCGGCCACTTCGCCCTCGGAAATTTCGATGATCTCGGTTTCGAAGCCGCGCCGCTCGGCCCAGCGCAAATACATGCGCAACAGCATCTCGGCCCAGTCCTGAGCCTCGGTGCCGCCGGAGCCTGCCTGGATTTCGACGAAGCAGTTGGCGCTGTCCATCTCGCCGGAGAACATGCGCCGGAATTCCAGCCGGGACAGCTCACGATCGAGTTTTTCGAGATCCTGGCGAATGGCGCTGAGCGTCTCTGCGTCGTCCTCGCCGGCAGCGAGTTCGAACAGCTCAGCGGCGTCGCTCAGTCCAGATTCGAGTCGATCGATGACACCGACCACGTCCTGAAGCGCCGCGCGCTCGCGGCCGAGAGCCTGGGCTTTGTCCGCGTCGTTCCACACGCCGGGTTCGGAAAGTTCGAGTTCGACCTCCGCCAGCCTTTCCTTGCGTTCCGTGTAGTCAAAGATACCCCCGAAGCGCACGGGTCCGCTCGGTCATGGTCTCGATCATGTCGCGAATGGCATTGACGTCCAGCATGCTGCCTCCAAAATAATGATCACGCCTCGTTGTCGAGGCTCTCGACGCGAATCCGCATGACCCGACCCCGGGTTTCCTCCAGCGATTCGATGGCAACCAGCGCCTGCTCGAGCTGCGCTTCCCGAACCCTGTGGGTCAGAATGATGATGGGCACCCAGGCGTCCTCGTCGATTTCCCGAATGGCCTGCTCCTTCTGAATCAGGGCCTCGATGCTGATGCCCTGCTCAGAGAGGATGGTCGCCACCCGCGCCAGCACGCCGGGCCGGTCCTGGGCAAAAATGCGCAGGTAATAGGCGGACACCACCTCACTCATGGGCAGGAAGGGCACGTCCGACAGGGCATCGGGCTGAAAGGCCAGATGCGGCACGCGCTGATTCGGATGGGCGGTGATGCCCCGCACCACATCGAGCAGGTCCGCCACCACCGAAGAGGCCGTGGGGCCACCGCCAGCTCCAGGGCCGTAGTAAAGCGTCGGACCCACGGTATCGGAATGCACCAGCACGGCATTCATCACCCCGTCCACGTTGGCGATGAGCTGGCGTTCCGGCACCAGGGTCGGGTGCACCCGCAGTTCGATGCCATGCTCGGTGCGGCGGGTCAGCGCCAGTGGTTTGATGCGATAGCCGAGTTCTTCGGCGTAGGCGATGTCTTCCCGGGTGATGTGACCGATGCCCTCGGTATAGGCCGCAGAAAACTGCAGCGGCACCCCGAAAGCGATGGAAGCAAGGATCGTCAGCTTGTGGGCGGCGTCGATGCCTTCCACGTCGAAGGTCGGATCCGCCTCGGCATAGCCCAGGCGCTGAGCCTCCGCCAGAACATCGGCAAACTCCCGCTCGGCCAGTCGCATCTCCGACAGGACATAGTTGGAGGTGCCATTGATGATGCCGGCAAGCCAGTCGATGCGATTGGCCGACAACCCTTCCCGCAGCGCCTTGATGAGCGGAATACCGCCGGCCACCGCGGCCTCGAAGGCCACGTTGACGCCTTTTTCGTGAGCCGCCGCGAAGATCTCGTTGCCGTGTTCGGCGATCAGCGCCTTGTTGGCGGTGACCACCTGCTTGCCCTCGGCAATGGCCATCATCACCAGTTCCCGGGCCGTGGTGACGCCACCGATCAGTTCCACCAGCACGTCCACGTCGGGATCGCGAGCCACCGCCAGCACGTCCCGCTCGACGCGCACGGATCCGGGGTCGAAGTCGTCCCGATCACGACGCATGCCCACCACGCTGACCTCGATGTCCCGACCGGCGCGGCGGGTAATCTCGGAGGCATTGCGCTCGAGCACGGCAAATACCGCCTGCCCGACGGTACCGACGCCGCAGATTCCAACCCGTGCTGGTTTCAAGACCACTTCTCCCGACCAATGAGCTTCCGGCAGCGCCGGCCGGCGCGCACGTTACCCTTGGACCCGGAGCAGGTCAACGCGATGGCAGAACAGGTCGCTGGCGCAGGTGCCGGCCTGCAGTGCCAGCGGCACAGCCCATCCCGGACATTGCGGCAGCGCACTGCAGATCAATCGAGCCCCAGCTCCTTGAGCAGCTCCGCAGCCGGCATGTAACCCGGCAGGTAGCGACCGTCCTCGAGGAAGATCGCCGGAGTGCCACGTACCCCGAGCTGCTGGGACAGGGCGTGATGATCCGCCACGGGATTGCTGCAGGTCCGCGGCTCCACCGACTGGCCATTCTTCAGGCGAGTGATGGCAATCAGCGGATCCGTCGCACACCAGGCCCAGACGTGCTTGTCGTAGGAACCTGAACCCACCCCCGCTCGCGGGAAGGCCAGGTAGCGCACTTCCACACCGCTGCGGTTCAGCTCCGGCACTTCGAGGTGCAGACGCCGACAGAAACCGCAGTCAATGTCGGTGAACACGCTGATCACCGCACGACGATTGCCGTTGGCGGGAAAAACGATCATCTCGTCGGTGCCAAGGCCGGCAATGGTCTCGGCCCGACGCCGGGCCCGGACGTCCTCGGAGCGATTCACGAAGCGCGAGTCCGTCACCTCGTAGAGGTCACCGGCAATGAGGAAGCCCCCGTCCTCCGTGGCATAGAAGATGGTGCCATCCTCGAATTCCACTGCGTAGAACCCGTCCAGTGCCGCAGGCACCACCGCCACCAGCGGCAGGTCAGGCCGCACTGCCTTGAGTTTGGCGCGAATCGCGGCTGCCGCCTCGCCCTCCAGATGAAGCGCTTCGGTGGCCTCATCCTGGGACTGGGCGCAGGACGCCACGGCAAACAGCAACAGGCCGAAGGCAGGCAGGGCAAGATGACGCATGGAGATCTCCAGGGACGGGATGACGCAACGCGTCATTGTCGCATAAAAGGTCGAAAGCGCTGAGGCGCGCGTCGATCTTCGGCCACCACTGGTCAGACAAGGCCCGACGCAGCAGGTTCGATCGCCAAAGCCCGGGGCAACTCCCTCAAAGGCAGCGCAGGGCAACGATGGCGTAGCCTTCGATCGAAGCGGCTGAGACCGCCCCCCTGCGCTGCGGGAGCCGTCTCACAGGGCGTCAGCCGCGGGGGTGGTGTTCGGCGTGCAGTTCGCGCAGGCGGTGGCGGGCCACGTGGGTATAGATCTGGGTCGTGGACAGATCCGCGTGGCCGAGCAGCAGCTGCACCACCCGCAGATCGGCGCCGTGGTTAAGCAGATGAGTCGCGAACGCATGCCGCAGGGTATGCGGAGACAGCGGTTTGCGAATGCCCGCCGCCAGGGCATGGGCCCGGATCCGATGCCAGAATGTCTGCCGGGTCATCATGACGCCCCGACGGCTCGGAAACAGCACGTCGCTGTCGGCGCGGGCGACCATGTCCCGGCGACCTTCCTGAAGCCAGCGCGCAATCCAGTTCATGGCTTCATCCCCCAGGGGCACGAGCCGCTCCTTGCTGCCTTTGCCGAACGCCCGAACCACGCCCTGGCGGAGATTGACCTGACCGAGCCTCAGCCCCACCAGTTCCGACACCCGCAGACCGCAGGCATAGAGGGTTTCGAGCATGGCCCGATCCCGCAGCCCCAGGGGCGTGGCGGTATCCGGTGCATCCAGCAGGGCTTCCACTTCGGCCTCGGTGAGGGTCGCAGGCAGCGGGCGGCCGAGCTTGGGCGAGGCGAGGTCGAGGGTGGGATCCTCTGTCGCATGGCCGCGTTCGAGCTGCCAGCGGTAGAAGCTGCGCAGGCAGGACAGCAGTCTGGCCGTGGACCGGGGCTTGTAGCCCTGCTGATAGCGGTGAGAGAGGAACTCGAAGAGTTCGGGGCGGGCCGTGGTCGCGAGGCGACGCGATGGCCCCAGCCAGCGGGCCAGACCTTCCAGATCCCGCCGGTAGGCCTCCAGGGTGTGGCGGGAGAGACCTTTCTCCAGCCACAGATCGTCGAGAAAGCGGTCGATGAGACCGACATCCGCACAAGCCGTTGAGCCGACAGACTCCGTGGACACCCTAGCTCTCGCAACGAACGATGACGATGGCGGGCAGTGTACCCGCCCGGGGAACCTGGCGGGTGGCGCGGCAAAGCAGCGGCAGCGGGCTGAGGGCGGGAAGCCGGCCCAATAGCAGCCAGGGGCCCTGACTGGGCACCCTGAGCAGGCACCATCGGGGTGCGGAAAAAGCGCCTTGCGCCAGTTTGGATCACGGCGGCCCCGCACCGGCGCCGACGCTGAGATAGCGCAATGTGACCCTGACGCCGGGGAACGCCGCGATTGACGCGGCCTGCATGGCGATTCCGCTGCGGCGGCAAAAACCTGGCACGGGGGATGCAATGGGAAAGTTGCGAACGGTTCTCCTCTGCGTCCCCTCGGTGGACCGAACGCGAAAACCTGAATCCAGCCTCTCTCCCTGGCTTCAGGCTTTGGAACCGACCTGTCGCGGGGTGTCTACTCTCTCTCCCTCCCCGGTTGTCCTGCGGCAGGTCGGCTCCTCCCCAAAAGGGAGGAGCGTCTCGGACACACCCCAGCAACCGAACTGAAACCGGAACACTGCTCGACCTGCAGCCCCAGGGAGCGGCTATCCGCTGCCCTGGCTTTGGCGCGTCGCGTGGGCGATCAGCCCCTGCTGTCGTCGGCAGCCGCGTCGTCGGCCGCTTCCGGAAGATCTTCTGCAGCCACCACATCCTCGGCCACGGCTTCCTCAGCGGCCGTGGCGGCAGCCGCCGTACCCGGCACCTGGCGCACGGTGCCTTTGCCGATCTTCTCGCGGATGCGCGCGGCACGGCCGGACAGGTCACGCAGGTAGTAGAGCTTGGCCTGACGCACGTCCCCGCGACGCTTGATGCTGATGGACTCGATCTGCGGGCTGTAGGTCTGGAAGGTCCGCTCGACGCCCACACCGTGGCTGATCTTGCGCACGGTGAAGGCGGAATTCAGGCCCCGGCTGCGAATGCCGATGACCACACCTTCGAAGGCCTGCAGACGCTCACGGTTACCTTCCGTGACGCGCACCTGCACCACCACGGTGTCGCCGGGACGGAAGTCCGGGACTTCGCGGCTCATCTGCTCCGCCTCGAGCTCGGCGATGATCCTGTTC
>JAFIFJ010000051.1 GCA_020832085.1 Gammaproteobacteria bacterium
GAACCGTTGGGCTGATGCCGGCATCACACCCACGCCCCTGGAGGCCCTGGCCTCCCATCGGGATGCCGCCTACGTGGCGCGGCTGATGGGCAAGGTGGGGCAGAATCTGGCGCAGATGGCCGGTGCCACGTCTGTCTACCTCGGCAATCCCATCCAGCGCTTCCAGCGCGACATCAACGTCGGCGTCACCCACGTCTCCCTGGTCTGGGAAGAGGCCGCCGAGAACTACGGCCGGACCCTGTGGGAGCTGCCACCCAAAGGTCAGTGACGCCCTGGCCGGTTCGTTGAGCCTTGGATGAGAGGCTACCTGCAAGGCCCCTTGCATAGAATTACACCCGGGTGTAATTTGCAGAGCAAGGAGGCCTTGCCACCCATGAGCAACCCGTGACCACGGCCAGACAGCGCGCGCCGCGCCGGTCAGCCCATATCGAGCAGGAGGCGAGCATTCTCGCCCTGGCCCGGGAGGAACTGACCCGCTCGGGCTATGACGGCGTCACCATGCAGGCCCTGGCCGATCGCGCCGGGGTGGTGAAGAAGACCCTGTACAACCGCTATGGCAGCAAGGACGGCTTGCTGCTCACCGCCGTCGCTGAGGTCCTGGAGAGCTATCGCGGCCAGGCTGGGCAGACCGACCCCGGCATTCCCGCCATCATTGCCGTCCGCAGAGGCGGCAATCGGCAGCTGGTGGCCACCCCCGAATACGCCGAGGCCATGACCCGGGCCCTGATGCAGGCCGATGCGGACCATCCGCTGGTGGACCTGCTGCTCGGGCAGGCCATGAGCAGTCAGGTCCGGCATCTGGAGATTGCGGCCCGCCAGGGCGAGCTGCGTCCGGGCATCGAACCGCGCGCTCTGGCCGAGCAGCTCACGGGACACAGCTGGGGCCTGATCCTGCTCTGGGTGAAGGGGCTGCTGCCTCTGTCCACGTTCGAGCAGCAGTCGCTGACGGGAATGCTCACCCTGCTTCTGGCCGTCACCCGAGGCCCACGTCATCACGCCCTGGCAGCCATGCTGGCTGCCGCGGATCCCGATCGCAGCGGGGACACCCCGCCTGCCACTTACGGGGAGGCCGACGCAGCCTCCCCGACACCATCACTTGTCGGAGGGCAAGCATCATGAACCAGCAGGAAATCGCAGAGCTTCGTGCCCTGATGGAATACGAGGCCAATCGAACCGAGCCGCCCAAGGCTTTCCCGGATCTGCCGGACCTGCCCGCCGGCCGCTACACGGACCCGCGCTTCTATGAGCTCGAGATGGAGCACATCTGGGGCAAGTCCTGGCTGCTCGCTGCCCACATCGACGAGCTGCCGGAGCCCGGATGTTTCCGGCTCTGGGACAATGCCGGTCAGCCGGTGGTGCTGGTGCACGCCGACAGCGGCAACATCAACGCCTTCTACAACACCTGCCGGCACCGCGGTGCGCCCATCGTCACCGAGACCGAGGGCAAGCGGCCGCGGCTGACCTGCAAGTACCACGGCTGGTCCTACAGCCACGACGGTGAGCTGCTCGCCGTCCGTGATCCGGAGGACTTCCGCGACCTGGACTTCTCCTGCCGCAGCCTGATCAGCATCCGCTGCGAGCGCTTCGGCAACCTCATCTTCGTCAACTTCGACGACGAGGCGCCCACGCTGCTGGAATGGCTCGGGCCCATCGCCGATGAGTGGAAGGAGTTTCAGTTCGACAAGTGCCGACTCTCCGGCAAGCACATCTTCGATCTGCCCTGCAATTACAAGATCGCCATGGAGGCCAACACCGAGGTCTACCACGTCCCGAGCATCCACCCGAAGACGGTGGCGCCGGCCCTGGACCATCGCCGCAACGTCAACACGCTCTATCCCAACGGCCACGGCCGCATGATCGCCCCGGGCAAGAAGATGGACGCGCCGCCCGCCTATGAGGTCAAGGACGACAATATCCGGGTCATCGACACGGTGGGCGAGATCGGCCGCACCTGCACCCAGTCCTACGGCGTGTTCCCGAACTGGGTGTCGCCGCTGACCCACACCCGGCTGCCGCCGCTGCTGTTCTGGCCCAATGGCATCAACAAGTGCCGGCTGGAAACCTGGACCCTGCTGCACGACTGGGGCGACGGCCCGAAGCCCGAGGTGGGGGATTTCTGGACCACCCCGGACGGCTCCGAGCTCAATGCCGTGCTGCAGGAAGACACCCAGTTCGCGGCCTTCATCCAGAAATCCATGGAATCCAAGGGCTTCAAGGGCGTCCCGCTGTCCTACCAGGAGGCGCGGATCTACCACTGGAACCAGAATGCGGATCGCATGATCGGCATCGACAACATTCCGCCTGAGCTGCGCGTGGCCCAGGTCATCGGCGAGGAGTGGATCTATCCGAATGATCCGCGTGTCGATGAGATGAAGGAGGCCGAAAAAGCACAGCAGCGCGACGCGGGCTGATTCGGCTGTCGCAATATTCAGCGCCGGAGCTCCGTGGGAGCGGACTTGTCCGCGAGTGGCACGCAAGTTGATCTCACGTGTCGCGTTCGCGGCGGAAGCCGCTCCCAGGGGTGATTGCCCGAATGGAGAGGAGAGAGGCTGATGTCAGAAGCTTGCACTGTCGACGCGACCGGGCGGGCTGATGGACTGGGCGAGGAGGTGCGCGGCGAACTGCGGGCCGTGGCGCGGGAGACCCTTGCCCATGCCGCGGCGGGCACCCAGCGGCTGGCGCCGGAAGTCATGGAGCTCGACGCAGCGCTGTATACCGATCCCACCCGCTTCGAGCAGGAGCGCAGGCAGCTGTTCCGCCGCATCCCGCTGATGCTCGCGGCAGGCTGTGAGCTGCGGGAGCCGGGTGCCTACAAGACCCTGGAGGTGGCGGGGGTTCCCGTGTTGCTGACCCGGGGCGACGACGGCGCCGCCCGGGCCTTCCTCAATCAGTGTACCCACCGTGGCGCCCAGATTGCTGACGGTTGTGGCAAGGCGCGGCGTTTCATCTGTCCCTACCACGGCTGGTCCTTCGACCGGACCGGGAGCCTGCTGGGAGTCGCCTCCAGCGAGGCCTTCGGTGACATCGACAAGGCGTCCAAGGGACTCAAGGAGTTCCCGCTGCTGGAACAGGCCGGGCTCATTTGGGTGGTGCTGGATCCGGAGTCGAAGCTCGACATCTCGCGTTTTCTGAATTCATTCGGCTCCATGCTGGAGGGCTTCGATTTCGGCTCCTGGCACTGCGTCGGCAGCCGCACCCTGCAAGGCGCAAACTGGAAACTGGCCTTCGATGCCCATCTGGAGTTCTACCATGTGCCGGTGCTGCACAAGAACAGCTTCGGGCCGTCGGCACCGGGCAAGGCGCTCTACCATGACTACGGGCCACATCTGCGCCTGACCGCGCCGGTGAAGCCGACCCACCGCAGTTCCGGGGCACCGGAACATGCGGACCTGTTCGCCCAGGCCGACTGGCCGGAAGCGGCCTGGACCGATGAAGCGATGATGCTCGGCGAGTGGATCGTGTTTCCGCATGTGTCCATCAACAGCTTCTACAACGGTGGCCGGGGCGTGCTGATCTCCCAAATTTTCCCTGGCGAGAGCGTCGATGAGTCCTTTACCGTGCAGACCTACCTCATGGCTGACCCACCGGATGACGCGGCGAGAGCAGCGGCGACTGAACTCTGTGATTTCCTCGGCCACGTGGTGAACGACGAGGATCTGGTCACCTCCGTGAAGCAGCAGCGATCGCTGGCCACGGGCATCTATCCTGTGGTCTGCTTCGGCCGCAACGAGGGTGGCCTGCAGCACTTCCACCGCTGGGTGGAGCGTGTGCTGCAGGCGCCGGATGCCGAACTCGACAATCTGTTCCTTTGAGGAGTCCACCCATGGCCAGTGAGCACCGCCTGCTGCGCAACGCCCGCCTGTTCACGGCAGTGGACGAGCAGGTCATCGAGTCCGGGGCCGTTTGGATCGAGGGCGACAGCGTCCGCTTCGCAGGTCCGGAGGCGGAGCTGCCGGAAGTGCCGGCAGACTGCGACGTCAGGGATCTCGGCGGCAAGTTCGTCATGCCCGGCATGACCGAGACCCATGCTCATCTGTCCTTCGCCGATTCGAGCCCCTTCGCCATCGGGGCGACGACGGTGGAGACCGCCACCATCACGGCGGTGCGCAACGCCGATCTCATGCTGCGTTCGGGCTTCACGTCGGCCATCAGTTTCGGGTCCACCTATCGCATCGACGTGGCCCTGCGGGATGCCATCAACAGTGGTCGCATCAAGGGGCCGCGGCTGATGGCCGCAGGCCGGGATCTCGGCGCCACCGCCAGCAACGTGGATTCCCCCGGCGGCCTGAGCCAGATTGCCGACGGCCCCTGGGCACTGCGTCAGGCGGTGCGTGAACAGCGCAAGCAGCTGGTGGACGTGGTGAAGATCTTCATCGACGGTGAGGCCATCAATCCGGTCAATCCGCCCGGAGAACTGTCCTTCTGCGACGAGGAAGTGGCGGCCATCGTCGACGAGGCCCACCGCCGTCGCCTGCGGGTGGCCTGTCACGCCCGTTCTGCAGCGGCCGTGAAGCAGGCCGTGCGTGCCGGGGTGGATTTCATCGGCCATGCCAATTACGTGGACGACGAAGCCGTCGACATGCTCGCCACCGCCGCCAACCGCATCTACGTCGGTCCGGCCATTGCCTGGGAGGTGCAGTACTACGCCCAGTGCGAATCCTTGGGCGTGTCCAAGGAGACGGTCCGCGCCCAGGGCTACGTGGCGGAGATCGAGGCCACCAAGGTGGCCGTGGCCAAGCTGCGCGCTGCAGGCATCAAGCTGGTGGTGGGCGGCGACTACGGCATCAGCATCGCGCCCCACGGCACCTATGCGAAGGACCTCGAGTACTTCGTCGATCTCTTCGGCATGTCGCCGGCAGAGGCGCTGATCTGCGCCACCCGCAACGGGGGCGAGGCCTTCGATCCCAAGGGCCGGGCCGGCGTCCTGCGCCCCGGAGCCTGGGCGGATCTGGTCATCGTCGACGGCGATCCCATGGCGGACATCCGTGTCCTGCAGGATCACAGCCGGCTGTCGGTGTACAAGGCCGGGCGCGCCGTCTGAGGCAGGCCCTCAGGCGGAGGCCTGCTCCCAGTAGCGGTCCCGCAGCAGGCGCTTGTAGAGCTTACCGGTCTGGGCCCGGGGCAGCTCTTCCATGAAGTCGATCTGCCGCGGGATCTTCACGCCTGAGAGGTGCTTGCGGCAGTAGGTCGTCAGTTCGGCGGCGAGATCCTCGCCCGCATGGGCCATGTCCACGGGCTGGATCACGGCGATGACGCGCTCGCCCATTTCCGGGTCGGGCCCGCCCACCACGGCTGCATCCATGACCTTCGGGTGATCCACCAGGACGTTCTCGATTTCCTGGGGATAGATGTTCACGCCACCGGAAATGATCATGAAGCTCTTGCGGTCGGTGAGGTAGAGGTAGCCGTCCTCGTCCATCCAGCCGATGTCACCGAGGGTGGACCAGCCGTGCTTGTTGCGGACTTCGCGGGTCTTCTCGGGATCGTTGTGGTAACTGAAGTCGTTGCCGCCTTCGAAGTAGACCAGTCCCTCGCTGCGCGGCGGCAGCTCGTCGCCGTCCTCGCTGCAGATGTGCACGGTCCCGAACACGGCCTTGCCCACGGAGCCCGTGTGGCTCAGCCACTCCGGGGCGCTGATGAAGGTCATGCCGTTGCCCTCGGAGCCGGCGTAGTAGTCCTGCAGGATGGGGCCCCAGCATTCGATCTTGGCCTCCTTGACGGGAACCG
>JAFIFJ010000062.1 GCA_020832085.1 Gammaproteobacteria bacterium
TCCATGGCGCGCCCCGCTTCGCGGCGCACTGCGTGCGACGCATTTCGTTCCAGACGAAATGCGCCCACAGTCAGCGCATCGCACGTTGCTTCCGCGACAGCGCGAACGAACAACGTTCGTGGCGAACTCCCACAGATGCGGCGCAGCAACAAAGGTGCAGCCCTGATCGGAGCCGCCCCTGCAGGAGCGGTGCTCAGGCGTTGACGTCGATGACCACCCGGCCACGAATCTTGCCCGCCAGAATAGCTGCACAGAGTTCTGGCACCTGGGCCAGCGGCTTCACGGCATACACCGACTCGAACCGTGCCGGAGCGAGCAGGGCCGCAAGGTCCTTCCAGGCGCGCTCGCGCAGGGCCATGGGCGCCATCACCGAGTCGATACCCTGCAGACAGACGTTGCGCAGCAGGAAGGGCATCACCGTGGACGGCAGGTCCGCTCCTGCAGCCAGGCCACAGGCCGCGACGATGCCGTCGTAGCGCAACTGGGCCAGGGCCGTAGCCAGGGTCGTCGAACCCACGCTGTCCACCACCGCAGCCCAGGTTTCCTTCTCCAGCGGCTTCGTTGACCGGGCCAGGTCGCCCCGGGCGACAATGCTATGGGCACCCAGGCTGCGCAGATAATCCGCTGTTTCCGGCCGCCCGGTACTGGCGGCCACCTCATAGCCCAGGGCGGACAGCAGCAGGACGGCGAACGACCCCACGCCACCCGCGGCGCCGGTGACCAGCACCGGTCCCCGCTCCGGCCGGACGCCGTAATCACGGATGGCGTTCACGGCCAGCATGGCCGTGTAACCGGCCGTGCCGATGGCCATGGACTGCTCGCTGCTGAAGGCATCCGGAATCGGCACCAGGAAGTCCGGATTGACCCGGGCGCGCTGGCTGTAGCCACCCCAATGCCGCTCGGAAAGGCCGTAGCCATTCACCAGCACGCGCTCACCGGGTGACCAGGCCTCGCTGCGTGACTCCACCACGGTGCCCGCCAGGTCGATGCCGCAGACCATGGGCAGGGTCTGACAGATGGGCACCGCGCCGGTGACCGCCATGCCGTCTTTGTAGTTGACGGTGGAATACTCCACGTCCACCAGCACGGCTTCGTCCGGCAGGTCCGCGACGCTGAGCGTCTCCAGCTCTGCGCGGGTTTTGCCGTCGTCGCCGGCGCGGGCCACGATGGCCTTGAAGCTGTCGCTCATGAAACTCTCCGTCAGGATGCTGCGAATGAATGCCCTGCCCGCCGTCGCCGCGCGGGGCCGGGAAGGGGAGCAGGTGGATGGTAGCGCTATGGAGCCCCTGTTTCCTGCACAGCTGCCTCCGCAGCGGTCCGGCGCTCACGCTGTGCGAGCAGCACATAGAACGCCGGCACCACGAACAGGGTGAAGAGGGTACCGATGCCGAGGCCGGTGAACACCACCAGCCCGATGTGGAAACGGCTCACGGCCCCGGGCCCGGATGCCAGCAGCAGCGGCACCATGGCTACCAGCATGGCCACCGTCGTCATCAGAATCGGCCGCAGGCGGATCGCAGCGGCGGCCTCCACCGCCTCGCGCAGCGCCATGCCCTCGTGGTCACGCATGCGATTGGCAAAGTCGACGATGAGAATGCCGTTCTTGGCCACCAGGCCGATCAGGGTGATCAGTCCCACCTGGGTGTAGAGGTTGATGGTGGCGAAACCCAGGGTCACGAAAAACAGCGCGCCGGCGATGGACATGGGCACCGCCATGAGAATGATCAGAGGATCCCGCCAGCTCTCGAACTGGGCTGCCAGCACCAGATAAATCACCAGCAGTGACAGGAAGAAGGTCACCACCAGCGCCTCGCCCTGCTGCCGGAACTGACGGGACTCGCCGAGATAGTCGTAGCCCAGTTCCCGCGGGAACCGCTCCGCGGCCAGCCCCTCGAAGAAATTCAGCGCCTCGCCCAGGGACACGCCCGGTGCCGGCACCGCGTTGACGATGATGGCGTTGAGCTGCTGCAGCTCCATCCGCCGCGTCGGTTCGATGCGGTGCTCGAAGCTGACGATGGCAGAGAGGGGAATCAGGTCGCCGCTGCGGCCACGCACGTGGAAGTCATCGAGGGCCGAGGCCGAAGCGCGGAACTGCCGCCCCACCTGGGGAATCACTTCATAGCTGCGCCCGGCCTGACTGAAGCGGTTGACATAGCCTTCACCCAACAGGGTGGAGAGGGTCAACCCCAGTGCTTCCATGTCGATACCCAGATCGCCCGCCCGGTCCCGATCGATGAGCACCCGGGTTTGCGGCAGGGCCATCTCGTTGGCCTTATTGGCGAACAGGAAGCGGCCGCTGCTCATGGCCTCGGCCACCAGTTCGCCCGCTATCCGGTCCAGCTCCACGTAGTCCTGATCACCGGTGACCACGAACTGCACCGGCGCCCCCGCTGCCGCGCCCGGCAGGGCCGGAAACGTGAAGGCCCCCACCTGCACGCCGGGGACGGTGTGCAGGAGGCGCTGAAGAATGGGCTGGATTTCCGCCTGAGAGCGCTCGCGCTCGTGGATGGGCAGCAGCCGGAAACCGCCAAAGGTGGTGGCCGGCGTGCCGCCGCCACCGAGCATGAGAAAGCTGCGGGCGTACTCGGGAATGGTCTCGAACAGATCCACGACGCGCCGGACGTGGGCCTCGGTGTACTCCAGCGTCGCCGTGTGGGGCGCAATGATCTGAACATTGATCGCCTCCCGGTCTTCCGCCGGCGCAAACTCCGATTGGCTGGTGACGAACATGAAGTAGATGCCGAACACCATCACCGCCGAGAAGAAATAGGTCACCGGCCGGTAGTTCAGCGACGCATGCAGCAGTCTGCGATAGGCATCGGCCAGCCGGGTGAAGCCATGCTCCACGGCGCGCTCGAAGCGGCCCTGTTCGGCGTTGGTCTTGAGCACCAGGGAGGCCAGCATCGGTGAGAACGTCAGCGCCACGATGCCGGAGATCAGCACCGCGCCCGCCAGGGAGAAAGCGAACTCGGTGAAGACGATGCCCACCAACCCGCCCATGAAGCCAATGGGCGCATACACGGCCAGCAGCGTCGTCGTCATGGCGATGATGGGCAGACCCAGCTCACGGGCCCCCACCAGCGCAGCCTCCAGTCGCCCCTTGCCCGCGGCCATGTGGCGATGGACGTTCTCCACCACGATGATGGCGTCGTCCACCACCAGACCGATGGCCAGCAGCATGGCCAGCAGCGTCAGCAGGTTCAGGGAGAATCCCAGCAGCAGCATGATGAAGGTGGCGCCGATCAGCGACAGCGGCACCGAAATCGCCGGCACGATGGCTGCCCTGGCGGATCCCAAGGCCAGAAAGATCAGCAGCAGGACGATGGCCACGGCCTCGAACAGGGTCCGGTAGACCTCGGCAATGGAGGACTCGATGTACTCGCTGCCGTCATGGGTGAGCTGCATGATCAGCCCCGGCGGCAGCTGCCTTTCGACTTCCGGCAACATCTCACGAATGGCCCGGGACACCTCGATGGGGTTGGCACCCGGGCCGGTCTCGATGCCCACCAGGGTGGACGGCGCCCCGGAGTACCAGCTGACCTGATTGAGATTGCGGGCATTGAGCTCGACGTCTGCGACGTCCGCCAGCCGCACCAGGGTGTCAGCGCTGACCCGCACCACCAGCTGCTCGAATTCGGCAACGCTGGCGAGATCGGTGCCCGCGGAGAGGTTGACCATCAGCAGGTCGTCCTTGGTCTGGCCGATACCCGCCTGGACGTTTTCCCGCCTCAGGGCGGCGCGCACGTCCAGCGCCGTGACGTCCAGCGCCGCCATGCGCAGGGGATCAAGCCAGATACGCATGGCCAGCTGCTGGTCGCCCATGACTTCGGCCTTGGCCACCCCGGGGATGGCCTGCATGCGCGGAATCACCCCCCGCATGAGGTAATCCGTGATCTCCGAGGCCAGCATGCTGTCGCTGGCGAAGCCGATGTACATCAGCGCCCAGCCCTGCTCCGTGCGGACGTCGATCACCGGATCGAGGGCTTCATTGGGAATCTGATTGCGCTGGCTGGCGACCTTGGCCTGAATCTCCGCCACGGCCATGTTGCCGTCGTAATTGAGTTCCATCACCGCCTCGATGATGGACACGCCCTGGCGCGAGTCGGATTGAACGTAGTCGAGGCCGTTGGCTTCGGCGATGGCCCGCTGCAGCGGCGAGGTGATGAAGCTCTGCACCAGGTCCGCATCGGCACCCGGATACGCCGTGGTCACCGTCACCACGGCGCGCTCGGTGCGGGGATACTCGCGCAGTTCGAGCATGCCCATGGAGCGCAGGCCCAACAGCAGGATGAGCAGGCTGATGACCGTCGCCAGCACCGGGCGCCGGACGAAGGTGTCTGTGAAGTTCACCGCTGGGCCAATCCAGAGGGCAGCTCGAGGCTGTTGTCGATCCTGATCCGCTGGCCGCCTCGAAGCTTCATCTGGCCGGTCGCCACCACCTGATCACCCACGGCGAGACCTTCGAGCACCTCCACCCGACCGTCCCGCACCCGGCCGACGCGGATGGGCCTGCGCTCCACCACCGGTTCGCCCTCGGCATCCGGCTCGATGACGAACACGGTCTCGCCGAAGGCCTGATAGGCAATGGCGGTCCTCGGCAAGGTCATCACCGGCAGCGGCTCGCCCACGAGCACGGCGACCTGGGAGAACATCCCGGGGCGCAGCAACCCATCCGGATTGGCCAGGGTGGCCTGCAGATGGACGCTGCGGCTCGCCCGTTCCAAGGCCGGGCTGATGGCATTGATGCGGCCCTCGAAGGTCACTCCGGGCCAGGCCGCCACCGGCGCTCGGACCTGCTGCCCCACTGCCAATCGGGACAGAAAGCGCTCCGGCAGGGTGAAATTCAGATGGATGGGGTCCAGGGCCTGAAGGGTGACCACTTCGTCCCCCGGAGAAAGGTACTGCCCCAGATTCACCAGCCGGATGCCCAGCTCGCCATCGAAAGGAGCGCGTATGGATTTGCGTGCAATCAGCACCGCGTGCTGCTCGGCACGGGCCTCCAGGCTGCGCACCAGGGTGGCGGCCCGATCCAGCGCCGACTGGGACACGGCTGCAGTTTCGCGCAGGTCCCGGGCCCGCTTGAGATCGAGACGGGCCAGTTCCAGATCGGCTTCGAGGGCCTTGAGTTCGGCCCGTTCGGCTGCGGCATCGAGGTCGATGAGCAGGTCTCCTGCCTGCGCCCGACCACCGGACTCGAAGTAAATGGCCTGCACCCTGCCAGGCACCTCGGTCGCCACCTGCACGCCCTGGGTGGCCATGAGGTTGCCGAGGGCATGGACCTCCTGATCCCACAGTTCCTGCGCCACCTCGGTGGAAGACACCACCACCGCAGGGGCACCCGCGGCGCGCATTTCGGCGAACTGCCGCATCTGATGGGCCTTGTAGCCGGCGATACCTCCGAACAGCAGCGCCAGCAGCACGGCGACGATCACGAAGCGCAAGACCACGTCACTTACTCCCTAGTGCCGCCTTTTGTGCCGCCGGCAGCCGGGCGGCAAAAAAGGCTTCGAGTTCGGTCCGCTGGCGTCTGGCGGACCAGCCCGCCGGATCCAGGGTCGCCAGCACACCCAGCCCGTGGATGAGCATGGCCAGGGCATCGCCGTCCGCATCCACATCACGACCGGGGCAGAGCTGGCCCCGTGCCAGGGCGTGATCGATGATGTCCCGGCAGTAGCGGCGGAATCGGCGCTGGCGGGTTCGCCGCTCCCCGTCCCAGACGCTGTCGCCGGGCCAGGACACCCAGAACGTCATCCACACCTGCCACATTTCACGCATGTCCGCCGTGGTTGGCAGCAGGCCTTCGAGCAGTTTCACGAGGCCGGGAAGGTCATCGGGAATGGTGCTCGGCAGCCGGTACATCACCCAGGCTGGATCCGCCAGGGAGTATCGGAGCAGGTCGTCCTTGGTCTCGAAGTAGTGGGTGAGCACGCCCACGCTCCAGCCGGCCTCCCGGGCCACTTCACGCAGCGTGACGCCCTCCAGCCCTTGGCGCAGAATGGCCCGGCGCGTGGCCGCGGCCAGCTCGGCGCGGCGCGCGTCGGCGTCTACCTGCTTCGGCAAGACATGCCCCCGAGCTCCCCTCGTTTATGGAATGGTGGTTATAGTACAAAGAATGACCATTCCATGCGCGGGTGAATGTGCAGAAGATCTGCCTGCCATGCTCCGCGGCCATGCCATTGGGAGACCGCCATGAGCACTCTGCCCCCATCGCGATTGATCAGCACCAACGGCATCAGGCTGGCCGTCTACGAAGCCGGTCCCGAAGACGGCCTGCCCGTGGTGCTCTGCCACGGCTTCCCCGAACTCGCCTATTCCTGGCGCCGGCAGATTCCGGCCCTGGCCGCCGCCGGCTGCCGGGTCATCTGTCCGGATCAGCGCGGCTACGGCGGCTCGGACAAGCCTCGCGCAGTCGCTGACTACAGCATTCAACACCTGACTGCTGACCTGGTGGGCCTGCTCGACGCTTGCGACATCGAGCGCGCCGTGTTCATTGGCCACGACTGGGGCGGGCTGGTGGTCTGGCAGGTGCCTCTGTTGCATCCGGATCGCGTCGCCGGTGTGGCGGGGGTGGGCGTCCCTTTCATTCCCCGGGCCGCCGAAGACCCCATCGTCACCTTCCGCCGCATGTGGGGCGACCGCATGTACATCGTCAACTTTCAGGACAGTCAGGAAGCCGACGCGGTCTTCGATGCCGACCCTTACCGGGTCTTCGACGTCCTGCTGCGCAGGTCCCCGGTCTCACTGGAAGACTTTGCCAAGCTGCCCCACGAGGAACGCATCCCGGATCTCGTCAAGCGCGTCCAGGCCGGGCCCGGAGGCGGGGAGCCCATCGTCAGCGAAGAGGATCTGCGCTTCTACGCAGACACCTTCGCCAAGGGTGGCTTCACCGGACCCATCAACTGGTACCGCAACTGGTCGCAGAACTGGCACAGCACCGCCCACCTGCCCCAGCGCATCACGGTCCCGGCGCTCTTCATCGAGGCCGGCAACGACCTCGCCACCGCCGCCATCCCCGACGTGGCCAAGCTGATGGACGGCCACGTGGATGACCTGGAGATCCAGCGGGTCCCGGACAGCGGCCACTGGATTCAGCAGGAGTACCCCGAGGACGTGAACCGCTTCCTGATCGACTGGCTCGAGCGGCGCTTCATGAATTGACCCCGACTGGCTCCCAGCCGTTCCTGAGCAACGTGCGCGATACGTGCTTGTGGGAAGGCTCCCGGAGCGCAGCGCAGGGGGCCGATCTGAACAACTTCGATCGAAAGCCTCACCATCGTTCCCCTGCGCTGCGCTTCGGGAAAGTTCCCACAGGACCCCTCCAATGGCCGTGGTGGTGCCTGCAGGCGAGCGTGCTCGATCCGTCCGCATCCGGACGCGCCGCAGGCTCCGCCGACCAGGCCGGTGGCCTGGGCGACGGAGCCCGTGTTCTGATGAAGCCGTAGAGCGTTCTAGCGATCCAGGTTCATCACCTTCGTCCAGGCCGCCACGAAGTCCTCGACAAAGATCTGCTCGGCATCGTTGCTGGCATAGTGCTCCGCCACGGCCCGGAGTTCCGGATGGGAACCGAAGATCAGATCCACCGGCGTCGCGCGCCACTTGCGCTCGTCGCTGGCCCGGTCATAGCCGTGGTACATGCCTTCGTGGTCCGGGCACCGCTCCCAGCGGGTGGACATGTCCAGCAGATTGACGAAGAAGTCATTGCCGAGCTGCCCGGGACGATCCGTGAGCACGCCCAGATCACTCCCGCCGCTGTTGGCACCCAGTGCCCTCATGCCGCCCACCAGCGCCGTCATCTCCGGGACCGTCAACGTCAGCAGGTTGGCCCGATCGACCAGCATCGCAGCCGGAGAACGCCCGTTGTCCCTGGCGAAATAGTTCCGGAAACCATCTGCCTTAGGCTCCAGCGGCGCGAAAGATTCGATATCGGTCTGTTCGGCCGTGGCGTCCCCGCGACCGGGCGTGAAGGGCACGCTGATCCGGTGGCCGGCGTCGGCAGCCGCCTGTTCGATGGCGGCTGCACCGCCCAAGACGATCAGATCAGCCATCGATACCTGCTTGCCGCGCCGCTGCCGGCCATTGAAGTCCTGCTGAATGCTTTCCAGACGCCCGAGCACACGGGCAAGTTCCTCGGGATCGTTGCCTTCCCAGTCCTTCTGCGGGGCGAGACGAATGCGAGCACCGTTGGCGCCACCGCGCAGATCCGAACCCCGGAAGGTGGACGCCGAAGCCCAGGCCGTACGCACCAGTTCCGGCACCGTCAGCCCGGAGTCGAGGATGGCACGCTTCAAGCTGGCGATGTCACGATCATTGATAAGCGGATGATCCACGGCGGGGACCGGGTCCTGCCAGATCAGATCCTCGTCCGGGAAGCTGTTGCCGACGTAGCGGGAGCGCGGTCCCATGTCGCGATGAGTGAGCTTGAACCAGGCCTTGGCAAAGGCCCGCTCGAACTCCTCGGGGTTCTCGTGGAAGCGCTTGGAGATCTGCCGGTAAATCGGATCCTCCTTCAGCGACAGGTCGGTGGTGAACATGATCGGCGCATGGCGCTTGTCCGGATCATGGGCATCCGGAACCAGGTTCGCAGCCTGGCCGTCGGCGGGAATCCATTGCACTGCGCCAGCAGGACTTCTCGTCTGCACCCACTCGAAAGCGAAGAGGTTGTCGAAGTACTGGGTGGTCCAGGCGATGGGATCAACCGACCATGCCCCTTCCAGACCGCTGGTGAAGGCATCGGCGCCTTTGCCTGATCCACAGGTATTCACCCAGCCAAAGCCCTGCTCTTCGATGTCGGCTGCCGCCGGCTCCGGGCCGACGCAGTCGGCGGGAACGGCGCCATGGGCCTTGCCGAAGGTGTGCCCACCAGCGATCAGCGCCACGGTCTCCTCGTCATTCATGGCCATGCGACCGAACGTTTCGCGGATGTCCCGGGCCGCAGCGAGGGGATCTGGATTGCCGTTGGGGCCTTCCGGGTTGACGTAGATAAGCCCCATCTGCACGGCTGCCAGCGGATTCTCCAGTTCGCGGTCACCTTCGTAGCGCTCGTCTTCGAGCCACTCGGTTTCCGGGCCCCAGTAGACAAGATCCGCTTCCCAGTCGTCCTCACGACCACCAGCGAAGCCATAGGTGGGGAAGCCCATGGACTCCAGGGCCACATTGCCCGTGAGCACCATGAGATCGGCCCAGGACAGGCTGCGTCCATACTTCTGCTTCACCGGCCACAGCAGCCGCCGGGCACGGTCCAGATTGACGTTGTCGGGCCAGCTGTTCAGCGGCTCGAAGCGCTGCTGACCGCCCCGCGCCCCGCCACGGCCGTCAGCGATGCGATAGGTCCCGGCACTGTGCCAGGCCATACGGATCATGAACGGGCCGTAGTGCCCGTAGTCCGCGGGCCACCAGTCCTGGGAATCCGTCAGCACGGCCTCGATGTCCTTTTTCACGGCTTCGAGATCGAGTTGGCTGAAGGCACGGGCATAGTCGAAGGCGGTGCCCAAGGGAGTGGACTTAGCAGCCTGCTGGCGCAGCGGGGCCAGATTCAGCTGTTCGGGCCACCAGAATTGATTCGGCCGGGGTTCGGCCTGCGCGACGGGGGGGCCGGCGGCCACCGCCAGGACCACCGCCAGCGCCAGC
>JAFIFJ010000065.1 GCA_020832085.1 Gammaproteobacteria bacterium
ATGGACGGAGCTGATGGTGTTGCCATGGCGTCAAGCCCAGCAGATCGGCGCATCGCCCTGCGGGCGCTAGCACCTTCCCACAATGGCGCATCGCGAGAATCTGGCGCTGCGCCCGTGTGGGAGCGCCCTATTCGCGCAGCGAATGGGCCGATCGCGAGGCGCATGGACGGAGCTGATGGTGTTGCCATGGCGTCAAGCCCAGCAGATCGGCGCATCGCCCTGCGGGCGCTAGCGCCTTCCCACAATGGCGTGTCGCGCGGAGCTGGTGTTGTCGCTCAAGCCGCCGGCAGCGTCACGCTGACCGCCGCGCCGCCGAGTTCGGCGTCGGTGTCGATGGCCAGCCGTCCGCCCCAGGCTTCCAGCAGTTCCGCCACCACCGCCAGCCCGATGCCCTGACCGCTGGTGTTGGTATCCGCCCGGGCTCCCCGGTGCAGCACCGCGGCGCGCAGGGCTTCCGGCACGCCCGGACCATCGTCGGCGACGGTGAGCACCACCTCGGCACCCTGTTGTTCGCCACGAACCTGTACCCGCCGATGACCGTACTTGCAGGCGTTCTCCGCCAGATTGCCGATGATCTCGTAAACGTCACGCTCATCCACCGCCACCGCCAGGGCCTCGGGAATCGAAGCCGACAGCTCGAGCCCCGCCTCGGGATGCAGCCGCTCGAGCCCGGCCAGAATGCGCTGCACCGGCGGCGCCAGCGGCGTGTTGTGCACCCGCAGCGGATTGCGGCTGACGCTGGCCCGCTGCAGATGGTGATGGACCATGGTCTGCATGCGCTCGATCTGCTCCCGGGCGAGACCCGCCGCCTCCGGGCCGTCTGCCAGGGCATTGCGCAGGATGGCCAGGGGCGTCTTCAGGCTGTGGGCAAGATCGTCCAGGGTGTTGCGATAGCGCTGCTGCCGCGAGCGTTCGTGGTCCACCAGCATATTGAGGTTGCGGGCCAGACCGGCGATTTCCGCAGGCCAAGTGTCGTCGAGACGCTCGGCGGTACCCCGCTCCACCCGCTCCACTTCCCGCGCCAGTCGCCGCAGCGGTCGCAGGGCCGCCGCCAGCACCGCCAGCAGCACCAGCAGCAGTCCGAGACCCGCACCCCCGAGTCCGGAGAACAGCGCCCGCCGGAAGCTCTGGGCCTCGGCCATGAATGGTGCCTGGGCCATGGCGACGCTGAACACATAGGGCACGTCGCCATGGGAGGACTCCCAGATCACCCCCAGGCTGAAGCGGTACAGCGCCGCGCCCTCGACGTCCATGAAGGATTCGAAGCTGGCCTGCCCGGGCCGCAGGCGCGGCACGTCCAGACCCGACGGTCGGCCCACCAGGCTGCGCGAGAACCAGATCTCCCGACCATCGCCATCGATGACGCCGGCGTAGAGGCCGGACCCGGGCTGATTGAGTCGGGGCTCCGCCTGCAGGACCGGCAGGGTGAGGCGGTCGCCCACCACATCCGCCGTCCCGAGCAGGGCCAGGACCCGCAGCCGCAGCTGCTCCCGGGCGCTCTGTTCGATGCTGGTACGGAAGGCGCGATCGAGGATGACCCCGGTTCCGGAGAGGAACAGCATCAGCACCAGGGCGGCTGCGAGCAGCAGGCGCAGACGCAGCGAAACGGGGCGCTTCATGTCCTTGCCATCATTCCAGGGCCAGACGGTAACCCTGACCGCGAATGGTGGTGATGGGGCGCAGTTCGCCGCTGGGATCGAGCTTGCGACGCAGGCGCCCTACGAAGACCTCGATGACGTTGCTGTCGCGCTCGAAATCCTGGGCGTAGAGATGCTCGGTGAGTTCGGTCTTCGAGACCACCTTGTTGGGGTGGAGCATCAGGTACTCGAGCAGGTTGTACTCGTAGGCGGTGAGGTCGATGCGTTCGCCGGATACCCGCACCTCCTTCGCCACCGTGTCGAGATCGACACGACCGATGCGCAACACCGGGCTGGCGAACCCAGAGGCCCGGCGGACCAGGGCCTTCAGCCGCGCCAGAAGTTCCTCGTAGTGAAACGGTTTGGCCAGATAGTCATCGGCGCCGGCTTCGAGGCCGGTGACCTTGTCCTGCCAGCTGTCGCGGGCGGTGAGAATCAGGATGGGGTAGCGGCGCTCGGCCTCCCGCAGGTGGCGAATCACCGCCACGCCGTCGACCTTGGGCAGGCCGAGGTCGATGACGGCCACGTCGTAGTCGAACTCTTCGCCGTAATAGATGGCCTCACGGCCATCGCCGGCCCGGTCCACCACCATGCCGTCGGCCTTCAGCCGCTCCTCGAGCTGCTGCGCCAGCGCCTCTTCGTCCTCCACCACCAGAACCCGCATCCCTTTCTCCACGCTGTGTCGACCTTAAGGGTCGATCTCTGGCTCAGTTGCGGCGGCGACGATCCATGACGGCTCCCGTGCGGGCCTCCACGAACAGGGTCTTAACCCGGCCGTTGTCCAGCAGCACCGTCGCCTGCCAGCCGTGGCGTCCATCCTGCTCGGCCGGACGTATGGAGATCAACTGTCCACCGTAGCGCTGCTGTGCCCGAGTGGCGGCTTCGTCGATGTTCAGTTCCGTGGTCGGCGCCTGCAGGGTCTGGCCATCCTCATGCTGGAAGGGCGACGCCCAGGCACTGTTGGCCGTGAGCGCTCCCAGCACCAGAGTGATCGCCATGACATAAACCCAGAACATACCTGCTTCCTGCCTGAACCGAGCCCAGGCGACCCGTGATTGCCGACCTTGCCCATGCTGCTGTCAGAGCGCTGAATGCCTCCTGAACCCCCGCTGGCGCCAAGCCCCACCCGATGCCACCGCCACCAGCCGATGCTCCGCATCGAGATCGATCAGAAGATCCGCCATCCCCGGCGCCGCCTGCCGCAGCGCCACCGTCAGGCGCTCGTAGTGGGCGACGAAACGCAGCACTTCTGCCGGGGTCATGGCACCGGGGGCATGGCTCCGAAGCCGCGCCTCCTGCTCCTCGCGCCAGCGCAGGACCGCTGCGAAATCCGGCACGCGCAGGTAGACCAGCGCCCTCATACGGGCGAACAGCTCCGCGTAATCCCCCATCAGGGCGTCGTTGACCGTCCTGCGCCAGATGCCTTCGGCATCCTCCTTCCGCTCCAGATCGTTGCAGGGTTGCGCCAGCGCCGCAACGTCTTGGGGCGGTACCCCGAGGCACCAGCCCTCGAACAGGACCACATCCACCGGTGCCTCCACCTGCGTCCAGTGGGCCGCCTCCATGCGCTCGTCACGCCCCTTGTCGAAGCGTGGCAGGGCCACCCTGCCGGCAGCACCGGTGAGCTGATCGAAGAGCGCGAGGCCGAGACCCGCATCGTGGGTTCCCGGCACACCGCGGGTGGCAAAGAGGGGATGCACGCTGCGGGCCAGTTCTGCGCGCTCGGTTCTCGGCAGGTAGAGATCGTCCAGAGAGAGCACCGCCACCCGGCAACCGAACTCCTGCCCCAGGACGGCCGCCGTGAGGCCGGCCAGGGTGGACTTGCCGCTGCCCTGCCCCCCTGCCAGGCCCACGATCAGCCGGCGCCCCTGCAGGCGCCCCGCAATCCAGGCGGCCAGCATGGCGCCATGTCCACCGAGCATGCCGTTAACGGCCCCATCGAGATGGCTGGGCCATGCCGGAGCACCGGACTCGGCCAGGCGCAGGGCCATCAGCGCCGCCGCTCGCGGCGCCAGGGCCCTGTGGATGGCGGGCCAGCGCCCGGCTGCATCCACAGCGGCGGCGAGCAGGGTGTCGGCCTGCAACATGGCGTTCTCCTTGGGCGGGGACGATGACCAGGGATTGTGCACCAGCGCGGGCGCTGAGGTAGAGTCGGCGGCTGCATCGACGTCACTGAAGGCCACCCAACCGTGCTTCTGCCCAAGCTTCGACTCCTGCTCCCAGTCTGCCTGCTCGCGCTGCTGCTCGCCGCCTGCGCCAGCCCGCCCCCAGCGGCCGACGTTGAGGATGCATCCGCCAGCTGGCTCAAGCCCCATGTTCCGGCCATCGACGGCCGCGAGCATCGTTTCCTGGAGTTGCCCAATGGCCTCAAGGTGCTGGTGATTTCCGACCCGGAGACGGATCAGGGCGCCGCGGCGCTCAGCGTCGGGGTCGGCAGCCTGGCCGATCCCCCGGGGCGCGAGGGTCTGGCCCACTTCCTGGAGCACATGCTGTTCCTGGGCACGGAGAAGTACCCGGAGCCGGATGAGTACGGCGACTTCATCAGCCGCCATGGTGGCCGCCACAACGCCTACACGGCCCAGGACCACACCAACTACTTCTTCGAGATCGCCGCCGGCCAGCTCGAGGGCGGCCTCGACCGCTTCGCCCAGTTCTTCGTCGCCCCCCTGTTCGATGCCGACTATGTGGCCCGGGAAGTCAACGCCGTGCATTCGGAGTACATGCTGCAGATGCGCGAGGACGGCTGGCGCACCTTCATGACCCAGAAGCAGGCCATGAATCCCGACCACCCGGCCGCCCGCTTCAACATCGGCAGCCTCGAGACCCTGGCAGACCGTCCCGACGATCCCATCCGGGAGACCCTGCTGGACTTCTACGCCGCCCACTACTCCGCGGACCGCATGGGGCTGGTGATTCTGGGCCGTGAGGACGTGGCCACCCTGGCGGGCTGGGCCAGGGAGATGTTCAGCGCCGTGCCGCGGCAGCCCGTGGCCGAGAGCGAACCCGAGTTGCCCCTGTTCCGCAGCGAGGACCTGCCGGCCCTGCTGGAAATCCAGCCGGTGCGGGAACTGCGCACGCTGCAGATCAGTTTCCCCTTGCCCCCCATCGATCCCCACTACCGGGTGGCACCCGGCGACTATCTGGCCAACCTCATCGGCCATGAAGGCGAAGGCAGCGTTCATGCCTGGCTGACGGAGCGGGGCTGGATCGACGGCCTCGCCGCTGGCGCCAGTCACTACGGCCGCGAGAACGCCGTGCTGAACGTCAGCATCACCCTCACCCGCTCGGGCCTCGAGCACTGGCAGGAGGTGGCCGCAGCGGTCTTCGCCTACATCGATCTCATCAGGGACGGCGGCATCGACGCCGAGCGCTACCGGGAACAGCAGGACCTGACCCGCCTGGCCTTCGACTTCCGCGAAAAGGGGGCGGCCTTCGGCTACGTCCGCAGCCTGGCCCAGAACCTGCTGATCTACCCGCCCGAGGACGTGATCCGCGCCCCCTTCGCCATGGAACTGTACGACCCGGCCCTGATCCGCAGCATGCTGGACGAGCTGAAGCCCCAGAACGCCTTGGTGACCGTGATTGCGCCGGAAGTGGAAACCGACCGGGAAGAGCCCTACTTCGGCGTCCGTCACCGCCTGCGGCCCTTGGCCGGAGACACCCTGGCCCTGTGGCGCGCCCCCGGCGAGCATCCTGGTCTGGCGCTGCCGGCAGCCAACCCCTTCGTGCCGGAGCGCCTCGACCTCATTGCCGATTCCGCTGCGGCACCTGCGCGCATCCAGAGCGCCGCCCCCCTTCAGGTCTGGCACCAGCCCGACCGGGACTTCAACGTGCCCCGGGCCACCGTGAGAATCGACCTGCGCACGCCCGCCGCTGCCGGCGCCCGAGGTCAGGTGCTGGGCAATCTCTATGCTCGACTGGTCACCGATGAACTCAACACCTATGCCTACCCGGCGCGGCTGGCGGGACTGTCCTACAGCCTGCGCGGTGATCGCAGTGGCCTCAGCCTCAGCCTGGGCGGTTTCGACGACAAACTCGAGGTCCTGCTCGATGTGGTGCTCGACACCATGGTGGGTATCGAACCCCGTCCGGAGCGCTTCGAGCATTTCCGCAGTGAGCTGATCCGGGAACTGCGCAACGAACTGCAGCGCCGCCCCTACGAGCGCACCATGGCCGAGCTGCGCCGACTGCTCGAAAGCCCCGAGTACGCCATCGAGCAGCTCATCGACGCGGCGGGCGCGGTGACCCTCGACGACCTCGGTCGCTGGCAGCGGGAGGCGCTGACCGAACCCGGCATCCTCGCCCTGCTGCACGGCAACCTCGATGCACAACGGGCCGAGGCCCTGGCGCTGTTGCTGCGGGAACGCCTGGACGCCCGCGCCCCGGAGGTGGGCCCGGAACCCAGGCTGGTGCGGCTTTCGAACACCCGGGTGCAGCGCGAAGTCAGCGTCGACCATGACGACGCGGCCTTCACCCGCTATGTCCAGGGCCGGGATCAGAGCTTCGAGGAGCGCGCGCGCTTCGGACTGCTCGGGCGCATGCTGGGCACGCCCTACTTCAATGATCTGCGCACGGAACGACAGCTGGGCTACGTGGTGTCCGCCGGCGCCTGGGTGCGGGTGAACACGCCCGGCGTGTTCTTCGTTGTGCAGAGCCCGGTGGCGTCACCGGCCGCGGTGGAAGCCGCCACCCTGGAGTTTCTCGAAGCCTACCGCGAGCGACTTGCCCGCATGTCCGTCGCGGAGTTCGAAAGCGAGCGCGAGGGGCTGCTGACGCGCCTGCTGGAGCGCGATCAGAACCTCAACAGCCGCGGCGCGCGCATGTGGCGCGATCTGCAGGATCAGGTGCTGGACTTCGATTCCCGGGAGCAGCTGGCCGAGGCCATCCGGCAGCTGGATCTGGAGACCTTCCGGGAGTTCTACGCGACCTTCATGGCCCTGTCCGAGACCCAGGTCGCCACCCTCTGGACCCCAGGCCGCATCCCGGATGAAGGCCGCCTTCCCAGCGGAGAAGCCGTCGACGACATCGAAGCGTTCAAGGCCGCCCGCGGCAGCTTCGGCCTGCAGCGTCGTGGCAGCCGCAATGACTGACGACAGCAGCGGGCTGCGGCAGGAACTGCTGCGCGGGGTGCGTGACAATCTGCGTGACGGTGCCAGCCATCTGGCTCGCGTCGCCCTGGACGCCCTGAAAACCTACGCCCGGCGCGCGGCCGACGATGACGTGGAGGCCCTGCGGGCGAGCCTGCTGGGCTTCGCCGCCGATCTCGGCGCCACCCGCCCGAGCATGACCGCCATCCACAATCTGGTGGCGCGCTGGCAGCAGGGTGTGGCCGAGTTCGAGGGTGACCTGATACAGCTTCGCGACTACGCGGTACAGCAGGCCCAGGAGGTCCGCACCTGGGCCGATGCCGCCACGGATGCCACGGTAAGGGCCGCGGTGCAGCGCATTCCGGCAGGCAGCCGCGTCCTGATTCACTCCAGCAGTTCCACCGTGGGCAGGATTCTGGAGCGGCTGGCAGACGGCTCCTTCAGTGCCGTCGTCACCGAGGCCCGGCCCGGTCTGGAAGGCTGGAACGTGGCCGCCGCGCTGGCCAGCCGCGGCATCGAGGTCACTTACATCACCGACGCCCAGGCCGGCATCTTCATCGAGCAAGTGGACCTGGTGCTGTTCGGGGCCGACTCGGTGCTGGCCGACGGTGCGCTGGTGAACAAGACCGGCAGCCGGCTGATCGCGCTGGCGGCCAGGGAGGCCGGCGTACCGGTACTGGTGGCCGCGGAAAGCTTCAAATGCACGGGGCTTTCAGCCCAGGAAGTGGAACTCGAAGAGAAGTCAGGCAGCGAACTGCGCCCGCCGCCGGTTCCCGGCGTGCGCGCCCGCAACATCTACTTCGACGTCACTCCCGTACACCTGGTCACCGCCTACCTCTCCAATGAACCCATCGCAGAACGGTTCGTCTCCGCTTCCTGAACCTCAGGGACCGGCTGCATCGCCCTGAAGTCACGGCCGGTGATCTCCACATCCGCCAGCTCAGGCGGCGCGTGCTGTCGATGGGTAATGGCCAGGCGATACAGGAAGCCGTGGGCACTGCCGGTGATGGTGTCTTCGAGCATGCCATCGCTGTCGGCATCCTTGGCCCGCTGACGCAGCCGCTCGAAGGTGAAGATGAAATTGTTGCTGTGCCGGGCCCGTATCACCGTGCCGTAGAACAGCGCGAAGCGTTCGGCCTCGTCGGACTCGGACAGATGGGTGGTGAGCATGAGCCGGGTGAACACTTCCGGATCGCCACGATTGAGTTCCGACCAGTATCTCGCCATCTCCTCGTCAGAGATCCTGCCGCTCCCGGCGCTGCCCTGGGAGGAGATGAAGAGCAGGCCGCTGATGCCACCAAGCTGCCGCTTGATCTGATCAGCGATGCGCATGAAGGTTTCCTGGCGGGCATGGCGCTCGGACGCCGCGATGGTCTCGGTGCGCCGCACCGCCTGTTCCGCGGAACGCTGAATCTCCTGGAACTGCATGCGCAGCGCGTCCGTGTTCTGGGACAGGGCCTTTTGCTGCAGGAAGTAGCCGATGACCAGCCACAGGAAGGCGAGCGGCGCGAATGCGCCTTCGAGGAAGGCCCCGATCACGTCTGCCGGTTGTTTGGCGATGTCACCCCAGCCGATCTGCTGATCGATGTAGATCGCGCCGAGGGCGAGCCAGCCGAAGGTCAACGCGAGTCCGAGCAGGATCTGCCAGTCGAGCCGCTTGCGGACCACGACGGCCTTCGGCGCGACCACCGGTACCTCAGCTGTGGTCACTCGAGCTTCGCCTTCATGGCCGGCTGAAACGGCGCCTTCGGGAGTTTTCATCGCTGCAGCCATCCGTTGGACGGGTTCACCTTGACGACGATAGCCTCGATCGCAGGCGTCTGTCTGCAAGGACGTCAACGGGCTATGTTGCGGCGGAACGGCGGCAGACTGTCGAGGATGGCCCGGCCATAGCGGCGAGTGACGATGCGGCGGTCGAGCAGGGTCACCTTGCCGGTATCGGACTCCGAACGCAGCAGGCGGCCGCAGGCCTGCTTCAGCCGCAGCGCCGCATCCGGAACGCTGACCTCCATGAACGGATTGCGGCCCTGACTTTCCAGCCACTCGGCCACCGCCGCCTCCACCGGATCGTCCGGAACGGCGAAGGGCAGTTTGGTGATGATCACGTGGCGGCAGTGGTCGCCGGCGAGATCCACCCCTTCAGCAAAACTCGCCAGCCCGAATATCACGCTGCCGCGCCCGGCGTCGATACACTCCCGGTGCTGCTTCAGAATGCGCGCCTTGGTCAGGTCCGCCTGACTCAGCACGCGATCGAGGAAGGCGGGCGGCAGCGATTCCGTGACCGCCGACAGCTGACGCCAGGAGGTGAAGATCACCAGCGTGCCTTCCTTCGGATCCACCAGATCGGGCAACATGCTGGCGATCTCCGCATTGTGATCGTCACTGCGGCCGGGGTCCGACTTCATGGCCGGCACCACCAGCTCCGCCGCCTGCTCATAGGGCAGACTCGAGGGGGCCACCAGATAGCGCGTGTCCTCCGGTACGCCGACCCCCTCGGCGAAGCGGCGAAAGCCGTCGGTGGAGGTGAGCGTCGCCGAGGTCACCACCGCACCGTGGCAGGCCTCCCAGAGGGCTTCGGAAAGGGAGGCACCGGCCTGCAGCGGCGAGGATTGGAACTCCAGATCGAAGCTCTGTTCGTGATCCACCCGGGATACCCAGCGTGCCTGCACTCCCTCGCCAGGCGCAGCGAAATCCTCCCAGAGCGCCAGCGCGCCTTCGATGCGTCCCGCATGCTGGGACAGACCCTCGGTCCAGACCTGGAAGGCGTCGCGCTCGCCGCGATCGTCGTCGCCGAGGGTTGCCAGACGATCGAGAACGATGTCCAGCGCAGCGCCGATTTCCCGATGACCACCGGCCAGTTCCCCGGCCAGTTCCACCATGGCTGCCGGGACTTCGCCATGGGCGAAGCGATGGCTGGGCCGAGCGCCGCTGCGACCCTCGAAGCCGCGCGGCGGCGTGGCGATGTCCGCAAGTGCCTCGCCGAGTTCCAGCATGGTCCGCAGATGCTGTCGCAGCGGTTCCGCCGTGGTGGCCACCCGCAGGGCAGCATCCACCAGGGTGTGATCGCGACCCGTGCGCTGGGCAAGGGTGCCCAGCAGTTTGTCCACCGCATCCAGGGTCTGCACGCCTGAGAGAATGCGGGTGAAGCGGCGCAGATGGCCCAGCGCCTTGTCCGCCAGATGATGGCCTTCGTCGAAGACGTAGATGGTGGACTCGGGCTCCGGCAGCACCACGCCGCCGCCCAGGGCGAGATCGGAGAGCACCAGGTCGTGATTGGCGACGATCACGTCCGCCTGCCCGATGCGTTCCCGGGCCAGATAGTAGGGGCAGTCCCGGAAGAAGCTGCAACGCGGTCCGCTGCAGCCCCGATGGTCCATGGTGGCTCCAGACCAGACGCCGTCGTCCACCGCCCGCTGCCAGCCCTCCCGATCACCATCCCAGGCCCCGCGACGCAGGTCGTCGAGCATGTCCCGATACAGCGCCCGGGCCGCAACGCCCACCGGCGCCGCCTGCTCGAAAAGCTCTCCGGGCACAGCGGCACTGTCGTCCACCAGGTAGCGGTCGAGCCGGGACGGGCAGGCATAGCGTCCGCGTCCCTTGGCCAGGGCATAGGTGAAGTGCAGCCCGGCATGCTCGGCGAGGTCCGGCAGATCCCGGTCCACCAGCTGGTCCTGCAGCGCCACCGTGGCGGTGGAGATCACCAGCTTGAGGTTCAATGCCTGGGCCACGGGAATGGCCGCGAGGCCGTAGGCGACGGTCTTGCCGGTACCCGTGCCTGCCTCCACCACGCAGATCCGGCCGGTATCGTCCCCGCCCTCGCCGGCAAGGGTCCGGGCGATCTCGGCGATCATCAGGCGCTGACCGCGGCGGGGGGTGAACGCCCGTGCCGCCAGCCAGGCCCGGTAGGCCTCCTGGATGGTCGTACGCAGGCCCGCATCGAGGCCGCCATGGGCAAGGGCTTCACTCATGGCCGGCAGTATAGCGATGGCAGGCCCTGCCCGGTGACGGAGATTGGCCTGCGTGGCTGTAAGCGGATGCTACAACCTCCGATCCAAGGCACAGCAACACCGCTTCAGAACGGGCGCCACCAGGGCCGCGACAGGCGGCGTTCGCAGCCGGCCAGCTGGGTCTGATAGGTGTAGGCGCGGGAATGCACCCGGCGCGCCACGTCCTGCAGCCAGCGCTTGTCGCGGTAGGTGCCGCGGCGGAAGCCCCCCACCCCTTCGTGATAGGCCAGATAAAGGCTGTAGGCATCGTTACGCGGCAGCCCGAGCTGATCGGCGCTGCGACGGTTGTACCAGCCGATGAAGTCCATGGCGTCACCGAAATTGTGACGGCGCGCCCGGCTGCGGCCGGTGGCGCGCTGGTACTCACGCCAGGTGCTGTCCAGAGCCTGGGTGTAGCCATAGGCCGTGGAAGGTCGTCGCCAGGGAATCACCCACAAAAGCCGGGTCCGCTCCGGTTTCGCCCGGGCCTGGTAGCTCGACTCCTGATACGTGAAAGCCATCAGTACGCTCAAGGGAATGCCCCAGCGCTTTTCCGCCCGCTTGGCGTCCCGGTACCAGCCCCGCTGCTCGGTGAAGATATGGCAGATGTTCTCGGCCTGGGAGGGTGGGGAGCTGGTGCAGGCTGCGAGGCTCAGCGCTGCCAGCAGCAGCAACCCGATGCGTACGGTAACGCTCGTCTTCATGCTTCCAACTCCCCCAGTCGTACCATGAAGGCCGCCTCGTCCAGGATCGGGACGCCGTGACGTTCGGCGTCGGCGAGTTTCTGGCCGGCACCCGGGCCGGCCACCACACAATCGGTCTGGGCGGACACGGAACCGGACACCCGCGCCCCCAGCGCTTCGAGCCGTGCCTTGGCCTCCTTTCGGGTCAGCGCTTCCAGGGTTCCGGTCAGCACCCAGGTCTGATCCGCCAGGGGCGCTGTCACCGGCAGTTCCGGCGGCGGTTCCGGCTCCACTCCCGCGGCCAGCAAACGCTCCACCAGCGCCCGGTTCTCGTCCTGGACGAAGAATTCGGCGATCTCCCGCGCCACCACCGGCCCCACGTCCCGGACCTGCTGCAGGCTCTCTTCGTCCGCCTCCCACAGCGCCGGCAGGCTGCGGAAATGACGGGCCAGGGCCGCCGCGGTGGCCTCGCCCACCTCCCGTATGCCCAGGGCGAAGATCACCCGCGCCAGTCCCCGCCGCCGGGAGCCCTGAATCGCCCCATGGAGATTGTGCGCGGACTTCTCGGCCATGCGGTCCAGACCGGCCAGGGTCTCCGCGTCCAGCCCATAGAGGTCCGCCGCATCCGCCACCAGTTCCCGCTCCACCAGCTGGGTGACGATTTTTTCACCCAGGCCCTGAATGTCCATGGCCCCGCGGGAGGCGAAATGCAGCAGCCCGTGGACCAGCTGGGCCGGGCAGGTACGGTGGGCGGTGCAGCGCGCCACCACCTCCCCTTCGCTGCGCGCCACCGGCGCACCACACACCGGACAGTGGTCGGGAAAGACGATGTCGCGGGCCTCGGCGGGACGCTGCTCCACCTCCACCCGCACCACCTGGGGAATGACGTCGCCGGCCCGCCGTACCCACACCAGATCCCCAACGCGCAGACCGAGGCGCGCGATCTCGTCGCTGTTATGCAAGGTGGCATTGGAAACGGTGACGCCTCCGACGAACACCGGGTCGAGGCGCGCCACGGGTGTCACGGCGCCCGTACGCCCCACCTGGAAGTCCACCTCAAGCAACCGCGTCAGCGCTTCCTCCGCCGCCGGCTTGAAGGCGATGGCATAGCGCGGGGTCCGGGTCAGCACCCCGAGGGCATCCTGGGAGGCGAAGTCATCGACCTTGATCACCACCCCGTCGATGTCGTAGCCGAGTTCCCCGCGGCGGGCCAGAAACGTCTCCACGTAGTCGATGACGGCTTCGATGCCGGTCACCCTGCGGGTGTCGGAGTTAATCCGAAAGCCCCACTCCGCGAGGCGATCCAGTGAGGCCACATGGCTGGTCAGCGGCCAGTCCTCGTCGATGCGGCCGATGCCGTAGCAGAACAGGGTCAGGGGCCGTCTGGCGGTCACCGCGGGATCGAGCTGCCGCAGGCTGCCAGCCGCTCCGTTGCGCGGATTCACCAGCTCACGCTCACCGGCTGCACGGGCCGCCACGTTGAAGGCGTTGAAGTCCGCCCGCGGCATGTAGACCTCGCCACGCACCTCCAGCCGGGCAGGCCAGTTCTCACCGCGCAGCCGCAGCGGCACCGCAGCCAGGGTGCGGACATTGGCGGTGATGTCCTCGCCCTCCTCGCCGTCTCCGCGGGTGGCACCGAGCTTGAGCCGGCCGTCTTCGTAGAAAAGGCGCACGGCCACCCCGTCCACCTTGGGCTCACAGGCGTAGTCGATGTCGTCATCGCTGCCCAGCAGGCGCCGGACACGGACATCGAAGTCCCGCAGCTCGTCGAAGGTGGTGCACTTGCCCAGGCTCAGCATGGGCAGCGGATGCCGGATGGTCGGGAAGCGCGCCGCCGCCGCACCGCCCACGCGCTGGGTGGGAGAATCCGGGGTGATCAGCTCGGGGTGCGCCGCCTCCAGCGCCAGCAGCCGGTCGAAGAGGGCATCGAATTCGGCGTCCGACACCGTGGGGGCATCGAGCACGTGGTAGGCGTGATTGTGGGTATCGATCTGCGTCCGCAAGCGCTCCATTTCCGCGGCGACGTCGGCTTCCGGGCGCTCCGTGGCCACCTGCGGCTCAGCCCCGACGGGACATCTGCCGACGCCGGAACTCGCGGATGCGCTGACGGCAATGTTCCAGGGTCTGAGCAGTCATGACGCTGTGGCGTTCGTCCTTGAGCTCCGCATCGAGGCGCTTGGCCATGTCGCGGGCCACGTTGGCGAGATCATCGAAGGCTTCCAGCGGCAGATCCGGCCCCGGCAGGCGCAGGAAGAAGGTCACGCCCGGGGTCCGCAGTTCGTCGATGGCACCGAGATCGAAGGTGCCGGGCTTGACCGCGTTCGCCATGGAGAAATCGATGCGCTGACCGGCGCCGTAGCGGTGGAAGATGTTCATGTCGCCGTAGCGCAGACCGTGCTCGGAGACCACCTCGAGCAGATCGGAGCCGGGCATGAGTTCGCCGTCCCGGCGCAGGACGTTGATCACCAGCACGTCCTCGATTTCAGGCTCTTCGCTGACGGACTCGTCCTCTTCCTGGGGCGCCGGCCGCCGCTCACGAGCCGGCTTGCGGGCCTCGGCAGCCGCCCGGCGACGTCCACCCCGGTCCCGGGAGACGATGGGATCGCCTGCGAACAGCGGCGCCTGCTCCGGCTCGGCCCGGGCCGCTTGAGGTGCCCGGTCTTCCACGGCTGCGTCCGGCTCGGAACCCCTTACCGCCTCGGGTTCGGGGTCGGCGACGGCTGCCGGTTTGCGCTCGGGCTGCGGGCCTTCCTCCGGCTCGCGCGGAGTCTGCGCGCTGCGTTCCCGAGACTCCGGGGGAGGGGCATCGAGTTCCTGATCAATGGGGTCGAGCAGCACCGGCACCGGTGCGTCGTCATCCTTAAGCCGCTTCGCTCCCTCCGGCCGGGAGACGACCCGGGCGCCACCGCTGGGCAACTCGGCCCGCAGCAGATCGATGTCATCCAGATCGAGATTGGGAATGTTGCGCTCGTAGCGCACCCGCAGGTCAGAGCGCCGCGCCCGCCAGGCGATCCAGGCGCCATGGGCCAGCACAGCGACGATCAGCAGAGCACCGAGCACCAGCAACGCGTCACGCATGGCCAAAGTCGATCCTCCTCGCCTGCTTGGTCTGCATCATCTCCATCCCGCCTCAGCCCGCCATCGCCGCGGCCTGCTCCACGTCCACCGACACCAGTCGTGAAACGCCCGCTTCCTGCATGGTCACACCCATCAGCTGCTCCGCCATCTCCATGGTGATTTTGTTGTGGGTGATGAAAATGAACTGCACTTCCCGGCCCATTTCCGTCAGCAGCCGGCAGAAGCGGCCCACATTGGCATCATCTAAGGGCGCGTCCACCTCGTCGAGCATGCAGAAAGGCGCCGGATTGAGCTGAAAGATCGAGAATACCAGGGCGATGGCCGTGAGTGCCTTCTCGCCCCCGGAAAGCAGGTGGATGGACGCGTTACGCTTGCCGGGGGGCCGCGCCATGATCGTGACGCCGGTGTCGAGCAGATCGTCGCCAGTGAGTTCCAGGTAGGCATGGCCACCGCCGAAGACCTTTGGAAACAGCTCCTGCAGGCCGTGATTGACCTTGTCGAAGGTCTCCTTGAAGCGGGCCCGGGTTTCGCGATCGATCTTGCGGATCGCCTCCTCCAGGGTGTTCAGGGCCTCGACCAGGTCTGCATTCTGGGCATCCAGGTAGTTCTTGCGTTCGGACTCCTGCTCGTACTCCTCGATGGCCGCCAGATTGATGGGCCCAAGGCGATTGATGCGGGCATCGAGCTGCTCCAGGGCCTGCTGCCAGCCGGCTTCGGTGGCCTCTTCGGCAATGTCGGCCAGCACCGTGGCAGCATCGGTACCGCTCTCGGCCAGCTGCTCTTCCAGGGTGCGGCGCCGGACCTCAACCGCCTGACGTTCCATGCGCGCCGCTTCCAGGGTCGCCTGCCCCGCCTGCACCTGCTCCTCGGCGGCCGCCCGCTCCTGCTCCAGCTCCCGCAGCCCGGTCTCGGCCTGGGTCTGGGCATCACGGGCCGCGGCCAGTTCCTGCTCCACTGCGAGTCGCCGCGCCAGTTCCGTTTCCAGTTCACCGCGCAATTCCGTCAGCGGTGCCCGGGCCTCGCCGATGGCCTCTTCCAGCGCCGCAAGCCGTTCGGCCAACTCTTCCTGCTGGCTGCGCAGACGGCTGGCAGCGGTGCGGGTGGATTCCAGCTGGTTGCCCAGGTTCTGGCGCCGCAGTTCCAGTTCATAGGCCGCATCCCGCCGTGCCCTGGCCTGCTGGCGCGCCTCTTCCAGCTGCGCCTGGGTGCTGTCGCGTCGGCCGAGCAGTTGCTCGCGCCGCGTCTGCAGTTCTGTCATCTCCGCTTCGGCTTCGCTGCGGGCCTGCCGGGCCGCTTCGATCTGCCTTCTTTCGCTGGCCAGCAGTTCCTCGAGTTCGGTCCGCTCCCGGCCCAGCCGTTCCTGCCGCGCCGAGGCCGCTTCGAGGCGGGCCTGGGCCGCACTGCGTTCGGCGCGCAAACCGCCATGCTGCCGGCTGAGCTCACCCAGGGCCTGCTGAGCCTGCTGACGGGCCTGCTCCAGGCCGCCGCGCTCACCCCGCAGGCGCGTGACCGTGGCTTCGAATCCGTCAGCCAGTTCGCCGAGTTCCTCGATGGTGGCAGCAAGGGTTTCGATCTCACCGGCCCGGCGCAGCACGCCGCGCCCGGCGGCATCGCCGCGGGCCAGACGCAGCCAGCGCCGACCGAGCAGAATGCCGTCCCGGGTGACGATGCTCTCCTGGGGACCGAGACGATCGCGAACGGCCAGGGCCGAAGCCAGATTCTCCGTGGCCCAGAAGCCCCCCAGCAGCGAGGCGAGGTCGTCGTCGGCCTGCACCAGATCCAGCAGGCGCATGCGGCCGTGGGGGTCTTCTCCGGCAGCGGGAGCGGACGGGCGCCCACCCTCGAACAGGGTCAGCTCGACGTCGTCCAGCGCCATGGCCGCCTCCGCGGGCGCATCCAGCACATCCACCACCACGGCCTGCAGCCCGGTGCCCAGAGCCGCCTCGACGGCGGTTTCCCAGCCGGACTGGACCTGCAGCCGCTCCCCGAGCCGCGGTTTGCGGTCGAGACCACGGTCAGCCAGCCAGTTGCGGGTGGCCGCATCCTGGCGGCCCAGGGCCGCCTCCTGCAGGGCTTCCAGGGATGCCTTGCGGCCGGTCTGGATCTGCACCTGGCCGCGGGCATCGGCCAGCTGACGTTCGGCTTCCTCCAGTCCGCTGCGATTCTCGGCCACGCGCAGGGCCAGGGCCTCGAGTTCGGTCTCGTGGCCGGCCATGCCCTGCTCCACGGCTTCGATGCGGGCATCGAGGTCACCGAGATCGCTGGCTTCGACATCAGCCCCGGCTGCATCCACGTCCAGGGCCAACCGCTCCAGACGCTGGTTGGTGCGCCCCAGGGATTGTTCGAGCTGGGCGATGCGAGAGGCTTCCACTTCCGCGCGCCGGCGCGGTTCCGCGGCCGCCTGATTGAAGCTGTCCCAATCCTGCTGCCAGGCCTGCATGGCGGCCTCGGCGGCTTCGAGCAGGGCTGCGGCCTCTTCGTCCCGGGCTGCGATCGCATCGCGCTCGGGCTCGATGGCAGCCAACGCGGCTTCCAGTTCCTCGATGCGGCGGGCATCCAGCTCCAGGTGCCGCACCCCTTCCTCGCGGCGACTGCGGGCAGCGCCCAGATCCGATTCCAGCTGCCGCACCCGCTGATCCCGTGCCCGCAGGTTCTCTTCCAGGCGGGCCAGCGTGGCGCCGAGCTCGTAGAAGCGCTGCTGCACCTTGCCGGTGGCCTCTGCCAGATCGGCGCTGCGCGTCCGCTCCTGTTCGATGCCGGTGAGTACCGCCTGCCGGCCGGCCCGGGCCTGTTCCAAGGCGATCTCGAACTGCTTGACCTGACTGTTGTGGCGCTCCATCTCCGCCGTCATGGCCTGCCAGCGCAGGGCCAGCAGTTCCGCCTTGAGCTTGCGCTCCTCGGCCTTGTACTCCCGGTACTTCTCGGCCGAGCGGGCCTGACGCTGCAGCCGGGTCAGCTGCCGCTCGAGTTCCTCGCGCAGGTCGTTGAGGCGATCGAGGTTCTCCCGGGTGTGCCTGATGCGATTCTCGGTCTCCCGCCGCCGCTCCTTGTAGCGGGAGATGCCGGCAGCCTCCTCGAGGTGATTGCGCAGGTCCTCGGGGCGGGCCTCGATCAGATTGGAGATCATGCCCTGCTCGATGATGGAGTAGCTGCGGGGACCCAAGCCGGTGCCGAGGAAGATGTCCTGGATGTCCCGCCGCCGGCAGCGGACGCCATTCAGAAAGTAGACGGACTGGGCATCCCGGGTCACCTGCCGGCGAATGGCGATCTCGGCAAAGGCCGCATGCTGGCCACCGGCCCGGCCGTCGCTGTTGTCGAACACCAGTTCGATGCTGGCCTGAGCGGTGGGTTTGCGGGTGTTGGAACCGTTGAAGATGACGTCGGTGATGGATTCACCGCGCAGCTGCTTGGCCGAACTCTCCCCCATCACCCAGCGCACGGCGTCGATGACATTGGACTTGCCACAGCCGTTCGGACCCACCACGGCGGTGAGATTGCTCGGAAACGACACCGTGGTCGGATCGACGAAGGACTTGAAGCCCGCGAGCTTGATTTGCTTCAGGCGCATGGATTGGCGACGTGCCCCAAGGTGGTCCCACAGCATGCGGAACGCTGGTTCGCTATGGGCGGAAAAGTCTATCGAGTATTGGCGGGCAGGTCACGGTCGCCTGACAGGTCGCCTGCACCAACGCGGCCTCATTCGATCACACGATCGATGAGTACGTTCACCACCCGACCGCGGCTGCCGGGATCGAGGGTGGCGCTGACGCCTTCGAGATCCCCCGGCTGTGCCGCGACACCGCCGTCCGCAGAGACCCGGGCGATGATCTGCACCCGGTTCGTGCTCGACAGGGTCCGCTCCGGCGTCATGGCCATGGCGTCGTCCAGGGTCAGCAGCAGCGGCAACTCACTGGCCTGATGACGAGCGACGGCCAGCGGTGCCGGTGGGCCACCAACCTCACGGGCAAAGACGAAGAGGGTGGCGCCGGGCGGAATCGACACATCCTCACCCGCCTCCACCAGCACCCGCACGGCGGAGGGCGCAGCCACAGGCTGCTGCGGGACCGTCGCCGCGGCCTGCTCCGCTCCGAGCTGCAGGCGAACCGGCGCGGCACCGGAAGTCGCGATGGGCCCGGCCATGCGTTCGAGATCGCCCGGACCCCGTTCGGCAGTCCCGGCCCGGGACAGACGCGCCACCACTTCCACCTGCTCAACGCTGTCCAGGGCCATTTCTGGCGCCATGGCGTCGTCCACCGTGAGTTCGATGTCCAGTCGCGCCGCCGGCCGCAGGCGCTGCACTGCCAGCGGCATGGGTGGCCCACCCACCGGACGTGCCATGACGAACACTGCCGCATTGGCAGGCAGGTCCGACAGCACCGCTTCCGACATCGTCACCTGAACCCGGATCGTACCGGGACTGCTGACCGCAGAGCCGGCAGCGGCCGTAGCGGTTTCCGGCAGGCCCGCCAGTTCCCGGGACCGGGCCAGGCCGTCACGCAGGAAGGTGCGCCGCTCTCCTTCCGGGACACCGCTGGCCAGCACCTGCTCGAAGAGGCCGGCGGCCTCCCCGAAGCGGCCATCCTGGAAGGCATCCATGGCCAGGATTTCGAGCATGATGGGCTGCCCCGGGGCCAATTCCAGGACCCGGTCCATGCGCTCCCGGACCCGGGACGTGATGCGCCTGTCGTCGGCCAGATACAGCGCCTGGACCTGGAACACCAGCGGCCCCGGCTCCTCGGGCATGAGTCCCGCCACCCGCCCGAAGGCGCGGCCGGCACGCTCGAACTCGCCCTGATTCAACGCCGTCCGCCCCAGCAGGAACCAGCCGTCAGCATCCTCGGGGTTGGCCGCGAGCCGGGCATCGAGGCGGTCCATGAGCTGATTGACCTGGCGGCTGTCATGGGCGCCGTCGGGCCGCTGCTCCACCGCCCGCAGCTCGCGGGCCAGGGCCAGTTCGTCCTGGTAGCCCAGGGAGAAACCCCAGTCGGAATAAAGGACCAGCGCCAGCACCGGTACCAGCACGGCTCCTGCCCAGAGCAGACCGCCGCCCCGGTTGGAGGGTTCCGGCTCGGCCGGTGCCGGGGCGTCGAGTTCCGTGAGATCGTCGATGTCACCGAGCAGGGAGCGCTCCAGCTCGGACCGCAGCACCTTGTACTCTTCGTCGTTGATGCGGGCTTCGTCCCGGTCCGCGTCCAGCTCCGCCAGGCGGTCCTCGAAGATGGCCAGGTTCGAGTGGGCACGAATGCGGGCGGCCCGGTTCTCGCTGCGGCCGCGGAACAGGGGCCAGAGGGCGAAAGCGGCCGCCGCAGCGACCATCACCACGACAGTCATCCAGAAAACGGTCATGAGCGCGGTGAGACCCCGCTCGCGTCTGCCTGCAGCTGATGGCGCAGTCGCGCCAGCCGGGCCTCATCATCAGGGGTGAGGTCATCCATGCCGAGACGCGCCTCCCGCCGTTGATTGCGGATCATCACGGCGATGATGGCGAGGCCGAGAAACAGGAGGACGAAGGGCCCCACCCAGAGGGCCGCAGTTTTCGCCGTGAAACGCGGCTTATAGAGAATGAAGTCGCCGTAACGGGACACCAGATAGTCGCGGATCTCCTGGTCGCTGTGACCTTCGCGAACCATGTTGGCCACGGTGCGCCGGAGATCGCGGGCGATGGGCGCATCCGAGCCCCAGAGGTTGGTATTCAGGCACTTCGGACAGCGCAGCTCCGCATTCAAGGCGTGGAAGCGGGCCTCCTGCTCACGGGTGGCAAATTCGTAGACGTCGATGGAGGACGCCTGCACGTGGCCGGCCAGCAGGGCCAGTCCCAGCACAAGCACCCGCAACATGACTTCAGGACGCATCGCGCAACTCCGCCAGGATTGGTGCCAGCTTGGTGTCCCAGACGCGCTGATCCACCGCGCCGACGCGCTTGTAGCGGATCACGCCGTCGGCATCCACCAGGAAGGTCTCGGGCGCTCCGTAGACACCGAGATCGATACCCAGACTGCCGTCGGCATCCACTACCGAGAACACATAGGGGTCACCGAAACGCGCCAGCCAGCGCCGCGCCTCGGCAGGATTGTCCTTGTAATTGATGCCGAAGATGGGTACGCCGTAGTCCCTGGCAATGCGCGCCAGCTCGGCATGCTCGGCCCGGCAGGTGGGGCACCAGGTGGCCCAGACGTTGAGCAGGAAGGGCTCGCCGTGCATGGCCTCGGAACTGACGATGCGATCCGGTTCATGCAGCACCGGCAGCGCGAACTCCGGCAGCGGCTGGTTCAGCAGCGCCGACGGCAGCGCATGGGGATCGCCGAGGCTGAAGCCACGCCAGAGCAGCAGCAGCACCAGCAGGAACACCCCCAGGGGAATGAACAGACTGGCACGATGGATGCCGTGTTTGGCTGGAACTGCGCTGTGCTCACTCACGACGTGCCCTCCGCCAGCTTGCCGGCCACGCTCTCGCGGCGTTCCGCGGCCCGTTCCGCCAGCCTCCGGTAGCGCCGATCCACGGCAGCCATGACGCCGCCAAGTGCCATGAGCAGCGCGCCGAGCCAGATCCAGCGCACGAAGGGCTTGTAGTGCACCCGCACCGCCCAGGCCTGACCACCGAGGGGTTCACCGAGGGCCACGTAGAGATCCCGGGTGAGGCGCGGATTGATGGCAGCCTGAGTCATGATCATGCCGCGCACCGGATAATGGCGCTTCTGGGGCAGCAGCGTCATGCGCTCGCGACCGTTCTTCAAAACCGTGATGATGCCCTCGTCCGCCGACCAGTTGGGCCCTTCCACCTGCCGGATGCCGTCGAAGCGGAAGTCCCAGCCCCCCACTTCCACCGTGTCTCCAGGCACCATGCGCACATCGCGCTCGTCGGAGTAGACCACCACCATACTGATGCCGATCACCGACACGGCGATACCGAAGTGGGCCACCCACATGCCCAGGTAGCCGGCGCCGAGCTTCGGTACGGCTGCCAGCCGCGATGACCAGTCACCCTTGTGCGCCACCCGCGACAGGGTGTCCTGGACCAGCGAGAGCACGATCCAGACCGCCACCGCAACGCCCACCACGGCCCACAAATCCAGGGCACCGGCGAACACCAGGGGCAGCACCACGCCGAGCACCACACTGGCCACCGCAATCCGCGCCAGCTGCCGCCAGAGCTCGTCGAAGCGCGTGCGTTTCCAGCGCGCCAGGGGCCCCGCGGCCATGGCGATCAGCAGCAACAGCATCAGGGGCACGAACACCGCATTGAAATACGGTGGGCCGACGGAAAGCTTGTCGCCGCCGGTCATGGCTTCGTAGATCAGCGGATACAGGGTTCCGAGCAGCACGGCCGCGGTGGCCACCACCAGCAGCACGTTGTTCACCAGCAGCATCACTTCCCGGGACAGCCCGTCGTAGTGAGCATCGGCCCGCATCACCGGTGCGCGGAAGGCGTAAAGCGCCAGCGAGCCGCCCACCACCAGCAGCAGGAACACCATGATGTAGAACCCGCGCTCCGGGTCCACCGCGAAGGAATGCACCGAGGTCAGGACCCCGGAGCGGACGATGAAGGCCCCGAGCAGCACCAGGGAGAAAGTGGCAATGGCCAGCAGCACCGTCCAGCTGCGGAACACGCCCCGTTTCTCGGTGACGGCAAGGGAATGAATCAGGGCGGTGCCCACCAGCCAGGGCATGAAGGAGGCGTTCTCCACCGCATCCCAGAACCACCAGCCGCCCCAGCCCAGCTCGTAGTAGGCCCACCAGCTGCCCAGCGCAATGCCCACGGTCAGAAATGCCCAGGCCACATTGGTCCAGGGCCGCGACCAGCGCGCCCAGGCCGCGTCCAGGCGCCCGGACATGAGTGCGGCGATGGCGAAGGCAAAGGCCACCGAGAACCCCACGTAGCCCACATAGAGCATGGGCGGATGGACGATGAGTCCGAAGTCCTGCAGCTGGGGGTTGAGATCGGAGCCATCTACCGGCGACATGGGCAACAGCCGGTCGAAGGGGTTGGAGGTCAGCAGCATGAAGAGGATGAAGCCGATGCTGATCAGACCCATCACGCCCAGCACCCGCGCCAGCATGTCCAGCGGCAGCCCCTGGCTGCGCATGGCCACGGCCACGGTCCAGCCGGCCATGATCAGAGTCCAGAGCAGGAAGGACCCCTCGTGGGCGCCCCAGACGGCACTCACCTTGTAATGGGTGGGCAGCAGGGAATTGGAGTTCTGGGCCACATAGGCCACGGAAAAGTCGTCCGCCAGGAAGGCGTAGGTCAGGCAGATGTAGGACAGCAGCAGGAAGACGAACATGCCCGCCGCCAATGACCCACCGCTGCGCATCCACACCACCCTGCCGGTGTAGGTTCCGGCGATGGGGATGAAGGCCAGCAGCAGGGCAAAACCCAATGCCAGCGCCAAGGCGAAGTGTCCGAGCTCAGGGATCATTCCGGGTCTCCGGTAGAGCTTTCATACCATTGCGGAACCGCTGCCCGGGCGGATCAACCTCCGGCTGAATAACTGTTGCTGCCGGAATCGACCTCGTTGCCCATGGGCGGTTTGCGCCCAGCCATCGCGGCCAGCTCCGCCGGCATGTAGTTTTCGTCGTGCTTGGCCAGCACCTCCGAGGCTACGAAGACCCCGTCGGCACCCAGCCGACCGTTGGCGACGATGCCCTGACCCTCACCGAACAGGTTCGGGAGGATGCCTTCGAAGGTCACCGGCACCTCGGACCCGGCAAGGTCGGAGATGAGGAAGGACACCGTCATGCTGCCGGTTTCCCGGAACACGCTGCCCTCCACCACCACGCCGCCGGCGCGGATACGCTGATCGATGGGCGCCATACCGGCGACGATCTGATCCGGCGGATAGAACAGATTGATGTTCTCGTTCAAGGCATTGAGTACCAGCGCTGTGGTGAGACCCACACCGCATACGAGTACGCCAATGACGAGTAGTCGTTGTTTACGCTTCGGGTGCATGCGACTCGACTTCCGCTCGATTCCCCAATGCATCAGCCCGCTGTAACCGGCCGCGCTGCTCCGTCAGGAAGCGGCGCCGGCGCCACAGGGGCCATACCAGAATAAATCCTACCACGACCAAGGTCAGCAGGTACGACCACCAGACGTAGAATCCGTGCCCGCCCATGGCCAGAAATTCACCAAAACTGTCGAAACTCATGCTTGCTCGCCCCGGCACAGGTCCGTCACCCAGCGCGTCCGCCGTTCTCTGATCAGCACCTCGGTACGGGTGCCCTGAATGACGCTGACCGCGAACAGCAGATTGAAGCCGAGCACGTTCAACAGCAGCGGCACCCACATGATCGCCGGCATGGCCGGGGCCGAGGTCACGCTGAACGTGGCCGGCTGGTGCAGGGTCATCCACCAGTCCACCGAGTACTTGATGATCGGGATGTTGATCACCCCGACGATGGCCAGGATGGCGCAGGCCCGCCCGGCCGCCTCCGGGCGCTCGATGGCGCGCCGCAGGCCCATGATGCCGAGATACAGGAACAGCAGGATCAGCACCGAGGTGATGCGTGCATCCCAGATCCAGTAGGTGCCCCAGGTGGGTTTGCCCCAGATCGATCCGGTGGCCAGGGCCAGGAAGGTGAACGCCGCCCCGATGGGTGCCACCGTGGCCATGACCATGTCCGCCAGCTTCATGCGCCACACCAGCAGGACGACGCCGCAGATGGCCATGAGGATGTAACCCGCCTGGGCCAGATACGCCGCCGGCACATGGATGTAGATGATCCGGAAACTGTCGCCCTGCAGATAGTCCGGCGGTGCGTAGGCCAGCCCCCACACGGTGCCCACGCCGATCAGCAGCGCCGCCGCAGCCGCCAGCCAGGGCACCCAGGGACCGGTGGTCTCGTAGAACCAGCGCGGCGAACCCATGCGGTGCCAGAGCCGCCGCAACGCATCAGGGATGTACTTCAAGCCAACCTCTCCTCATCCCAACCCCCCGCCGTCACCCGTATTCAACCCGTTTCCACGCCGATTCGAAGCGCTGCCGCGATGGCGAAGGGCACCGTGGTGATGGCGAAACTCGCACCGGCGGCCAGCCACAGCAGCGGACCGGTGGGATCCAGCCCCGAACTGGCAAGCTCTGCCGCGCTGACGCCGAGGATCAGCACTGGCACGAACAGCGGCAACACCAGCAGGGCCAGCAGTACCCCACCGGTGCGCAGCCCCACGGTCAGGGCTGCGCCGACGCCGCCGAGCAGCACCAGCACCGGCGTTCCCAGCGCCAGTCCCAACATCAGCGGCAGCCGCGCCTCCGGCGCCAGATTGAGCATGCCGCCCAGCAGTGGAGCCAGCAGCGTCAGTGGCGCTCCGGTGACCATCCAGTGGGCCAACATGCGCGCCACCACCGGCAGATACAGGGGCTGCGCCCGCAGCACCATTTGTTCCAGGGTGCCATCGTCCCGGTCCCGGCGGAACAGGGCTTCCAGCCCCAGCAGCGTGGCCAGCAACGCCGCGATCCACAGCACGCCCGGCGCCATGCCCGCCAGCACGCCCGGCTCCGGACTGACACCCAAGGGGAACAGGGTAATGACCACGACGAAGAACGCCAGTGGATTCGCCAGCTCCGAGGGTTGACCGAAGGCGAGCTTCAGATCCCGGCGCAATTGACCGCGGAACAGCACCCACAAGCTCGGGTCAGATCCTGCGGACGGTGTCATGCCGCGGCCCCGATCCAGCGGGTGCTGAGTCCGGGCAGCTCCGGCGCCGGCTGATGGGTCGTGAACAGAATGGCACCGCCACCGGCCAGCCGATCGGCCATCAGCCCGCTGACCAGATTAAGTCCGGCATCGTCCAGGGCGGTGAAGGGCTCGTCGAGCAGCCACAGCGGCACTTGGGCCGTGGGCAGGGCGAGACGGGCCAGGGCCACCCGCCGCTGCTGGCCGGCGGACAGTTGCTGACAGGGCACATCGTCATAGCCGGTGAGACCGACCCGCGTCAGCGCCGCGGTCACCACGTCGCCTGCCCCGTGCCAGCCCGCCAGATCCAGGTGCCAGCGCAGGTTGTCCGCCGCGGTCAGGAGCCCCGAGATACCGGGCCGATGCCCCACGAACAACAGCCGCTCACCGGCAACCGGCGCACCGAGCAGCTGGATGCTGCCCTCGTACTCCGGGTGCATGCCGGCAATGCAGCGCAGGAGCGTGGTCTTACCGGCACCGTTGGGCCCCCGCAGCTGCACCGCCTCGGCGGCGCCGATGCGCAAATCGAAATCGGCGAACAGCTCGCGATCGTCGCGTTCACAGCGCAGGCCACAGATGTCGAGCACAGCATGGGACAAGACGCGCTCCGCGCAGCAGCGATGAGCTTCGAAGACAGCGGCGGATTATAGACACTGCCCGCGGCAATTGCGCCGCTCAGAGCGGTGAGACCTCCGGGCGATGTGCCCTGGGCTGCGGCGGGAGAAGGTGACTGCGGCAAAGCAACGAGCGCCCCAATGGCCCGGGGCGCTCAGGTCGAGTCCTGTCGAATCGAGTGCTGAACCATCAGGCCATGGTTCGGCGACGCTTGCCAAACAATCCGATCCCGGCCAGACCGAGGGCGAACAGAGCCATGGGCATGGGTCCCGGCACCGAGGCTTGGGCAACATGGTGGCCGTCGGTCTCGAAGCCGAAGTTGGTGGTCTGGAACCGGATCGAATCGAACTGGGTAGAACCCACACCGTCAAAGCGCACGAAACGATCGATGTGGAAGTTACCGTTGCCGTTCGACACCATCAGCCCAGCGCTGTTCGCCACCTGTGTTCCAGATACCGAACCTACCACTGTGCCTCCGAGCAAAAACTCGAACAGGTTGTAGCTGTCAACGGACCCCCAGTGCATCCCGAAGGAGTTGGTGGAAAATCCGAAATCGAAGGTCGCCTGGGCGGGTACAGAACTGCCCCCAGGTACCGTCAGAAAGATGCCGCCCGGGATCATGTTGCCGGAGTCAGTACCCGGTTGTTTACTGTGGTTGTGAATCGAACCCGTCTTGAATTCATAATCACCAGCACAGCTCGCATAAGGGCCGCAGAAGGGAGCGGAACCCGTCGCGGTGAATGGCAAGGCCGAGAGACCGGCAAAAAACATGTCGTCTTCGGCCACCATGAAGGTCACGTTCGCCGAGCTGAGCATCGACGCGAACGACAGACCGCTCGCAACCGCCAAAGCCAGGACCTTTCGTTTGTGGTTCATGACTGCACCTCATTGAGTGGGAACAGGTGGGGCCATTGAAATTCTGGGCGCTGGCAAGACCTTTATCTGTGCGATTAGAAACATAGTTCCAGGCCATTGGATCACCCGCGAGCTGACAGCGTCGCAAGCCGCCCCGCAGCGAAGCATCCTCTGCGCCCGAAACAGTCACCTTCGCAGGTTTCGTTGACCCCCTGCCTGTCGCTCGCGGATACTCCCGAACCGTTGCAGGAGAGGCGATCCCATGACCCAAGCCACACCACGGCTCGATGCGGCCCGTGCCGCCATGATCGAGAAGACCCCGAAATGCCGGAAGATTGCGCAAGAGCGCGCCGAGATCCTCAATTCGGGGCTCGCCGCCAACCTGGAGATGCCCCACCCCATCTTTCTCGATGGCGGCCGCGGCTGCCGGGTCTGGGATGCGGACGGCAACGAGTACATCGACACCTCGGTGGGTTTCGGCCTGCACATCCTCGGCCACCGCCACCCGGTGATCTACGACGCGCTGGTGGAGCGGGCGGACAAGGGCTGGATGTTCGGCATCCACACCACCGCCCAGATGGAACTGGCCACCCTGCTGGCCGACGGCATTCCCTGCGCCGAGCGGGTGGTGTTCTGCAACACCGGCTCCGAGGCCACCATGTACGCCATCCGTGCGGCCCGCGGCTTCTCCGGCCGGGAGAAGATCGCCGTCTTCGACGGCTTCTACCATGGCGCCCACGACTACGGCATGTGGGCTGCCGTGCCTGGAACCCCGCCGGAGCGGCTTGGCAAGGTGGCCATGGGCCACGGCATTCCGAAGGCCCTGGCCGATCTGACAGTGATGCTGCCCTACCGCCACCCGGCCGCCTTCGACCTCATCCGCAAGCATGCTGACGAGCTGGCCCTGGTGATGGTGGAAGGCGTGCAGAGCTCCAACCCCCAGCCCGAAGCCGGCGAATTCCTGCGCGAGCTGCGTCAGGTCTGCAGCGAGTCCGGCGTGCTGTTCATGATCGACGAGGTGATCACCGGGTTCCGTGTCGCCTATGGCGGCGCCCAGGAGATCTTCGACGTCAAACCGGATCTGGCCACCTACGGCAAGGCCATCGGCGGTGGTCTGCCGGTGGGGGCCATCGCCGGCCGTGCCGACGTCATGAACGTGTTCACCGGTCTCGCCGCTGATCGCGGCGTATTCTCAGGCGGAACCTTCTCCGGCAATCCCCTGACCATGGCCGCCGGCTCCGCCGCCATCGGCTACGCCAAGGCCCATCCTGAGATCTATGAGCACATGACCCGCTCAGGCGAGCGTCTCGCCGCTGCCATCAACGGTTTCTGCGAGCAGCGGCAGATTCCGGCCCAGATGAAGCACGTGAACTCCATGTTCCACATGTTCTTCCAGGCCGAGACGGTGGATTCCATGCGCGACGTCCACGACCTTCATAAGACCGCCGAGAAGGCCTTCTACCTGCATGCGCTCAATCGTGGCGTGCTGGTTCCCGGCACGCAGCGCGCCTTCCTCTGCAACGCCCATGAGGATGCGGACGTGGATCGCCTGATCGAGGTCTTCACCACTTCCCTTGCGGACGTGCAGGCGGACGGCCTCTTCGCTCACTGAATCGGAGGACGGCAGCATGTGGCTGCGCCTGAGACAGATCGCCCTGGTGGCCGAGCAGCTTGCTCCCGTGGAGCAGGCCCTGCTCGACGTGCTCGGCGTCGCCGTCTGCTACCGCGACCCTGCGGTGGCGACCTTCGGCCTGGAAAACGCCCTGTTACCCATGGGCAACCAGTTTCTCGAAGTGGTGGCCCCGACCCGGGAAGGCACCGCCGGCGGCCGCTACCTCGAACGTCGCGGCGGTGATGGCGGCTACATGGTCATCTGCCAGACCGACGACCATCCGCCCCGGCGGCGGCGGGTGGCCGAACTCGGCGTGCGCACGGTGTTCGATCGGGACCTGCCGGACTACAGCCTCATGCAGCTGCATCCCAAGGACACCGGCGGCAGCTTCCTGGAGATCGACGCCCAGCTCGGCCCTCATGGCCTCGATATCGACGGACCCTGGCATCCGGCTGGACCCGACTGGAAGGCCGGCCAGCGTCTGCATCGCGTGACCGGCATCAGCGCTGCAGAGATTCAGGCTGACGATCCCGCCGCCGTTGCCCGGCGCTGGTCAGAGATCGTGGAGATTCAGCTCACCGACACGGCTGCCGGAGGACCGGAGCTTAAGCTGGAAAACGCGAAGGTGCGGTTCGTGGCCTGCACCGACGGCAGGCCGGAGGGGCTCGGCGGTATCGACGTGGTCTGCGTGGATCGGGATGGGATTCTCGCTGCGGCTGATCGCGCGCAGAGCGCGCTCCCAAAGGGTACGGTCCAAAGGACCGGCGAGCACCAGGTCCTGATCGGAGGCCTGCGCTTCACGCTGGTGTGAGCGGGGCGTCGCCACTCTGTGGGAAGTTTCCCGGAGCGCAGCGCAGGGGAACGATGGCGTTGCCTTCGATCGATGCTGTCCAGATCGGCCCCCTGCGCTGCGCTGCGGGAGCCTTCCCACAAGCGCCCCGGACCTCAGGGCAGCGTCATGATCAGCGGTTCGCCGTCGCGGATCACCATGGTGTGCTCGAACTGGGCCGAGCGGTTGTCGACGCCGGAGATCAGCGTCCAGCCATCGTCGGCCGTCCGGCAGCCTTTCGAGCGGGTGGAGATGAAGGGCTCGATGGTGATCACCTGACCGTCCTGCAGGCGACGGGCATCCAGCGGATCGTGGTAGTTGGGAATGAAGCGCGGTTCTTCGTGCAGGCTGCGGCCCACGCCGTGACTGCCGAGATCGCGCAGGGTCGTGAAGCCGGCCTCCCCGGCCGTGGCCTCGATGGCCTTGCCGATGAGGTTGATCCGCGCACCGGCCACCGCAGCCTGCATGGCCCGCGCGAGGGCCTGCTCTGCGGTCTGCAGCAGGCGCCGCTTCAGATCATCTTCCGGCGGCACCAGAAAAGTGGCGCCGGTGTCGCCAAAATAGCCGTCCATCTCCGCGGAGACGTCGATGTTGACCACGTCGCCCGCCTGCAGCACCCGCTCGCCAGGAATGCCGTGGGCTGCCTCTTCGTTGACGCTGATGCAGGTGTCGCCAGGGAAGCTGTAGACGCAGCGCGGCGCCGAACGGGCCTTGGCCCGGCGCAGGGCCGAGGCGCCGATCTTGTCCAGCTCCAGGGTGGTGATGCCGGGTTCGATGGCGGCGGCCATCTCAGCAAGGGTCCGCGCCACCACCTGACCAATGGCGCGCAAACCTTCGATGTCCCGTTCACTGGCGACCTTCATACGCTCTCCGACTTCTTGATCGAGGCGGCGGAGGATACCCAGCCGCGGCTGCCCTGGCGATGCCGCGCTGCGTCTACAGCGTCCCGTGATCCAGGAATCCGAACGCCACCAGCAGCGCCAGAGCCCAAAGATAGAACGAGAACACCTTCAGGCGCGCTCGCAGCAGCAGGAACACCACCAGCTTCAGGGACACCACGCCCACCGCGGCAGCCACCACGAAGCCCACAGCCAGGGCCGGCCAGTCGAGACCGCTGAAACCCGTATCGCGGATGACGCTGATGCTCTGGACCAGGGTGGCGGCGAGGATCGTCGGTATGGCCAGAAAGAAACTGTACTCGGCAGCCCAGCGCCGCTTGAGCCCGACGAACAGGGCAAAGGTGATGGTCATCCCGCTGCGGCTCAACCCCGGCATCAGGGCAAAGCCCTGGGCGATGCCGATGACCAAAGCCATGGCTGGCGTGAACTCCCGCAGGCCCCGCAACCGGCGGCTGAGCCGATCCGTCCACCACAGCAGCAGGCCGGTGATCGAGAGCGTGACCGCCACCGCCAGGGGATTGGCGAACACCCACTCGAAGCCGGCCCTCAAGCTGAAGCCGACGACGGCGGTGGCCAGCACCGAAAGCGCACAGAGCAGACCGAGACGCAGGAACAGCAACTCGCGCCCCGCATTGCCGCCGGAACTGACCCAGGCCCAGGTATCACGGACGCCGCCGGCCACCACCCGCGACAGGCTCTTCCAGAACACCACCGCGATGGACACCAGGGTGCCCACGTGCACCACCAGATCGAAGAGGATCATCTCCGGGCTTTCCGGAGCGGGCAGGTCGTAGCCCTGCCGGATCAGCCAATGCTGGGTGAGCACCAGATGCGCGGTGGAACTGACCGGCAGGAACATGAACAACCCCTGCACCACGCCCAGGACCGCGGCTATCCACAGCAGCATGTTGGTATCCGGCAACCGACGAAGCGGCGCATGGTAGCAGGATCAAACCGTCACGATGGCGTCTTGCTGCATCGTACCCGCCAGACTCCGGCACCCGGCCCGTCGAAGGTAATGCGCCGACCCTCGAATCGCGCGCCTTTCGTCACCACGGCGGACTCCGGCAGCAGGCCCTCGGGCAACTCGATGGCGCCGCTGCGGGCGGCCGGGTTCAGTGCCACCAGAACCCGCTCCACGCCGTCGCCCCGCAGATAGCACAGGGGATACCCGGCGCCCTCCCCGATCAGCGTCCAGGCCGAGCCGGCCGCCAGCGGTTGCAGGGTCCTGCGTGCCGCCACCAGGGCCTGCACCCAATGCCACAGGGAGTCCGGATCGGCCTTGGCAGCGGCCAGATTCGGCCGCTCAGGCGACGGGTCCAGGGGCAGGTAGAAGTCTGCGGGATCGGCCGTCGAGAAGCCGGCAGCGGGGGAGGCGTCCCACTGCATGGGGCTGCGGCTGCCGGCACGCTGATAGGCCCCTTCGGTGGAGGCGATGCCTTCCAGGTAGCGCATGCCGATCTCGTCGCCGTAGTAGACGAAGGGCACCGCCGGCCAGGTCAGCAGGAAGGCGAAGATCACCGCCAGATCGTCCTCATCGCGGTCGCCCACCCGCGGCCGCTGAAAGTCATGGTTCGCGCTCGGCAGGCCCACGAATCCCTGGCCGGTGATGGCCTCCTGCTGCAGCCGGAAACTCAAGAGAAAGTGACGGAAGTCGCCCTTGCCTGTGCGATCGAAGTAGCAGTGTTCGACCCCGCTCTTGATGCGGGCAAAGCCGTGGCCGTTGAAGAACAGCTCGGGATAGCCCGGGGTGCCGAAATGAAGCATGAAGTCGACGTGAAAGCCGCCGCTCACCGCCCGACCCGGGTCGCCCCATTCGCTGATCAGCACCTTGCCCGGCCAGGTGGCATCGAGCCAGGCGCGCAACTCACGCCACAGGGCTCGCACCGCGGTCTGCTGGGGATCCTGCTTCACCAGAGTGGCGGCCAGATCCACCCGGAAACCGTCCACCCCATGTTCGAACCAGAAGCCGAGCACCTGCTTCAGCCACGCCCGGTTGGCCATGGGCCCGGGCGCGTCCGCGGGCTGCTGCCAGGGCCGGCGCCGCTCCTGGAAGCCGAAGTTCAAGGCCGGCTGATGGACGAAGAAGTTCACCGCATAGGCACCCATGCGATCACTGCTGCCACTGATGTAGGTGAGGTCGCCATCGCGGGTGAGCCAGGGATTGTCCGACCAGACGAAGCGATCGCTCCAGGTGTTGGGTTCCGGGCGCGCCGACTGCAGAAAGCCGGGATGATCCGCTGAGGTATGGCCCGCCACGAGATCGAGACAGACCCGCATGCCACGGGCGTGGGCCGCATCGCACAGCCGGCGCAGATCCTCGTTGTTGCCGTAGCGGGGTGCCACCCGGCAGTGGTCCCGCACGTCGTAGCCCGCATCGAGGAAGGGCGAGTCGAAAATGGGATTCAGCCACAGCGCGTTGCAGCCCAACGCAGCGACGTCATCGAGGCGACCGATCAGGCCCGGCAGGTCGCCGATGCCGTCACCGTTGCTGTCGGCGAAACTCTGGGGGTAGATCTGGTAGAACACGGCCGTTTCGAGCCAGTCGGGAGTCATGACTTTTCCTTTTCCCTCACCCTTCCCTCACAGCCAACTGCGTTTCGCCGCCCGCGGCAGGCGCCGACGCCGATCCGCAAGGCGATCGTCGCGGACGAACACGAAGGACAGCAGCAGGCCCGCCAGGAAGCCGCCGGCATGGGCCCAGAATGCCACGCCGCCGGTGGCCTGACCCAGGGCCGGCAACCCGGCCACGATCTGCAGCAGGAACCAGTAGCCGAGCATGAGCACGGCCGGAACCGACACGGTGGTGATGAAGAAGCCGAAGAACACCAGCATGTGCACCCGGGCCCGGGGAAACAGCCGGGCATAGGCCCCCATCACCCCACCGATGGCCCCGGAGGCACCCACCATGGGAATCACGCTGCCGGGATCCGTAACGATCTGGGCCGCCGCCGCAGCGAGCCCGCAGAGGATGTAGAACAGGGCAAAACGCAGCGGGCCCATGACGTCCTCGACGTTGTCGCCGAAGATCCACAGGAACCAGAGATTGAACAGCAGGTGCAGCCAGCCGCCATGCATGAACATGGAAGTGATCAGGGTGTGGGGGCTGCCCTGCCCGTCGAGCACGCAGAGCAGATCACGGCTGACGGCAATCCGGCTGCCCGGCTCCGTCAGGCGCAGCAGATCGCCGGGAATCAGCGCGTGGTGGCAGATGGACTCCGCCAGCGCGGCGGTGGTGCCAAAGCCCTGCAGCAGGAACCAGACCGCCAGATTGGCCGCGATCAGCAAGCCCGTCACCAGCGGCAGGTGAACGGTGGGGTTCTCGTCTCGGATCGGGATCAGAGCGTATCACTCCCGTTCTTGCAGGCCCCATGACCCGGGGTCACGAAAGATCGCTGCGCAAGCGCCGCAGATAGCCGCTCCGGTGCAGGCGCTCGAACTGCGCCGGATCCCAGGCGCGTCCATCGAGCCGCCGCTGCCAGCGCGGCGCGATGACATAGCACCACGCCTGTTGTCTGCGTCCATCTTCCCGCACCACCGTGACCACCCTGCGACGGTACTCGTCGCCCTCGAAGCGGTCGAGGGCCGCGAGAGCCGGACGCGACAACCCGTGATACACCCGGCCCGCCACCTGCGCTGAAGCATCGACCCGGATGGCCGGGTAGACCTCACCCCGAATGCCTTCGCAGCGAAAGCCCGCCAGGGTGGCTGGGACGCCCTCCGCCTCGAGCCCGGTGACGGCAGCAAAGATGTCGGCAAACTGCAGGGTACCGTAAGCAAACAGCCGGCTCGTCATACCGCGGCATCGATCCGGATGCGCTGCCGCCAGCCGGCCAGTTCGGGAATGTCATCGAGGCGGCTGAGATCCGCGGGTTCGTCCACGTCCCAGACCCAATCGAGCTCCGCGAGCCCGAGGCCGTCCTGCTCACAGCGCCGGCGGGTCTCCGCCAGCACGGCGTCGGTACTCCAGGGCATGCCCTCGAACAATGCCGGCAATGGCCGGCTCACGCCGATCAGGCCGTAACCGCCGTCCTCGGCGGGGGCCAGGATCACGTCGCGTCCCGCCCGCAGCAACATCGCGGCCTGCTGCAGCGCCGCGGGAGTCAGCGCCGGCACGTCCGAACCCATCAGCAGCGGCAGCGCAGCCGATTGAAGGGTCCGGCAAAGGGCGTCGTGCATGCGCAAGCCCAGATCGCCCGGCACCTGGACAGCGATGCCGCAGCGGTGACGGGAGGCGAGGGCCCTGACGTCGTCGGTGACGGGTCCGGCGTCCAGCCACAGCGTGACCCGGTCGGCGCCGGCAGCAGACGCGGTCGCCAGGGCATGTTCGAGCAGCAGACTGTACAGCTCCGCGCTTCCCCGGGGCCCCAGCGCCGGAATCAGCCGGGTCTTGGCCTCGCCCGAAACCGGCGAGCGTCCGAAAACAATGATGTGTATCGGCGCGGTCATCGACCACTCGAAGCGCGATAGCGCTGGGCCAGATCGTCGGGATCTCCACCCAGCGCATAGCTCAGCCGCAGGCGCCACATCAGCAGCACGGTTCGCAGGACGCCGCGCCGCTGCCAGTGTCGGGCGCTGGTGGTGATGCGCTTGAGCAGCACCTCGGGCGGGCCGAGCTGCCGGAGCCGGACAGACAGCTCCACATCCTCCATCAGCGGCTGCTGGGGAATGCCCCCGATGCGCTGCAGCGCCCGGCGCAGGACGAATATGCCCTGATCGCCGGTGGCGATCCCGGACAGTCGGGAGCGGATGTTGATGGCCCTGGCCACCACCCGCAGCAGCCACTGCCGGCTGTCCAGCCGCAGGGAAAACCAGCCCCACAGACGACCGTACTCCGCCAGACTCCAGACGATGTGCTGATCCGAAAAGGGGTCGATATCCGAGTCCGCGTGCAGCAGCCACAAGGCCTCGCCGGTACTGGCATCCACACCGGCCTGCAGCTGCCGCGCGCGACCGCGTTCGGCATGCAGGACCCTGGCGCCGCCGGCCTCGGCCAGCGCTACCGTAGCGTCGCGGCTGCCGCCGTCCACCACGATGATCTCCGCCCCCCGCTCCCGCGCCGGCCCGAGCTGTTCGAGCAGGCGCGGCAAGGCCTCCGCTTCGTCGAGGGCTGGGATGATGATGGAGAGCGTTGGAACGTGGGCAGACATGCCATGCAATCCCGGGGTGCGCCGGGCGCAGACCTTAGCAGATCAGGGTGAGGCTGCTGTACCATTCGTGTCCGACAAGCTGGTCAGCGCCCCGGTAGCTCAGCTGGATAGAGCGGTCCCCTCCTAAGGGACAGGTCAAAGGTTCGAATCCTTTTCGGGGCACCAGGCTCACCGTGCGAAGGGCAGTCGGTAACCTGGAACACCGGTGACAGGACTCGTCAGCCGTCTTCGCTGATGCCGGTCGCCCGGCCGTCGAGACTGAACCGATTCTTCTCCAGCCAATAGCGTTCAATGCCCTGCCTTCCGCGTTTCTCAGCCCACTTCGTCAAGGTCTCCCGTTCGCCCTTGAACTCGTAGTACGGCACGGCGTAGCCGCAGGATGTCTGCACGAGGTCGACGCGCAGATCGAAGATCTGCAGGGCACCGAGGTAATCCGGAAATCCACGAATCAACCCGTCCCAGCCTTCCTGCCTTGGGTGGATGACGTCGGCGCGACCGTAGACCCTGAGAATGAGAGGCTGTCTGTCGAAGGAACAGAACATCAGGGTCATCCGGCCCGTTTCCAGAGCATGGGCTGCCGACTCATTGCCGCTGCCGGTCAGGTTCAGCCACAACAGCCTCCGCGGATCCAGGATCCTCAAGGAATCCATACCTTTGGGAGAGACATTCACGAAACCGTCGGCGCCCGCCGTAGCGACGAAGAAAAGATGCTGCTTCTCGATGAAGTCCATGTGCTCGGCAAGCAGCGCTTCATATTTGTCTGACACCTTGATACCTCCTGCTTGACGTCACGTTACCCGCCCCTAGCGTTCGCCGAGGACCGAATGGGCGAGCCCCAAGGCAAACAGTAGCAGCGCAGCGACGTGCAGCATGGTCACCCACGCTCAACCGGAATATCAAAGTGCAGGACATCCTCACGTTGCCCGAGTTTCGAATAGAGCGCGATGGCAGGTTCGTCCTCGATGCCCTTATCGGCCTGGACAAAGATGACGTAGGCTCCACGGTCGGCCGCGACCTTCTCGAGTTTTTCGATCATGGCCGTCGCGATCCCTCGGCGCCGAAACGCCGACACCACAGCAAGATCGTAGATGTAGATCTCGCTTCGCTCCTGCTCGAACTTCTTGAGTTCGTAGGCCGCGATACCACCCACCACTTCTTCGTTCAGCAGCGCGGCGAGGGCAATGAACGTGTCCCCGCCCAGCAGCCGCCGGAGATAATCTTCACTCGGAACATTCGAGGTATAACTTTCAGGATCACCGAAGACATCGCCGAACATCCGCGTAAGCTTCAACATGATCGGCAGGTCGTCGCAGGTGAGCTGGCGCACATCGACAGTCATTGATCACCTCCAGAGCCCACTCGCTCGATGCCACGAGCACGCGCTCAGGCTACACGCCTCTTCGAGCCGTCGGGGAAGATTCACCAGCAACATCCCACCACTTCAAGAACGCTCGAAGGTTCATCCCGCAGAACGCCGCATTAGTGACGATCATCGCAATGCTCTGCATCCAGATGCCGATTCCGGCCCAGCACCGGCTGCGCAAGTCTGCGGATCGCCAAAGTCTGCTGGCGACGGGTGCGTCAACGGCACAGATCGGAGCGCTGTACTTCATCGCCGAGAACGCACCCTGTTCACAGGCCGATACTGCAGCCGCTTTCGGGCAGGACGAGTCGGCCGCCACCGGTATGCTCGCGCGCATGCAGAAGGCCGGCCTCATTGCGCGGGAACGGGATGCCGATGATCGGCGGGTGACCCGCGTCACGCTGCTGCCCCATGGCCAGGAAGTGCTGGCCAAAGGGAACTCCATGCTGAAAGCCTTCAATCAGCGTCTCACACGCGGATTCTCAGTCGAGGAAATCGCGATTGTGAGCCGGTTTCTCGATTCGGTGATCAACCGTGTCGATGCCGGCGAACTGTAGACATCAGCTCAACCCTGAACTCCCCTGAGCGCAAAAGCTGTCACAACGCGTCCACCTCGAACGTCTTCACTTTAGAAGCCGATACAGGAGGATCCGGTCATGCCAGCCGAACAATTCCCAGACCAGACCCGTCGCGACAGCCCGGCGCCGACGGCGCCGTGGCGCAGCGGTCTGCTGATCTTCACCGTCCTGCTCGGGGTCAATGGCCTGTGGATGCTGCTGGCACCGTCACACTGGTATGCCAGCGTGCCCGGCGTCAGCGATACCGGGCCGCTGAACCTGCACTTCGTCCGCGACATCGGCCTCACCTACCTGACCCTGGCGCTGGCGTTCGCACTGGCAGCGAGCCGGCCGTGGGCCGCTGCCACCGCCATCACCATTGCCGCCGCCTGGCTGACGGGCCATGCCCTGCTCCATGCCATCGAGGCGGTGACGGGCCACGGCGGGCCGTGGCGCACCGAACTGTTCGGCATCTACCTGCCAGCAGCGCTGGCTGTTTTCGCGGCCTGGCGCCGTCATCACAACGAAGGGAGGGCCTGACCATGCTGCGCCGACTCATCCACCGTCTGCTCGACCGTCAGGAGCGCAAACTCGGCCAGTCCATGGATTGGCTGCGCGAACTCTACGACGTCAGTCCACGCGCGTTCTGGCGCTTCGCCCGCCTGCGCGGTCTGCTCACCCATCGTCAAGCGCTACCCGCCCGGGCCTGGGCGGTGGCCCACATGGAGGCCGCCCGCAGCGAAGACTGTGGACCCTGCCTGCAGATCGGCATCGGCCTCGCACAGCGAGCCGGTCTGAACGCCGCGGAGATATCAGCCGTGCTGGCAGCGCGGGATGCCGACCTCGGACCGCAGTTGTCCCTCGTGCGCCGCTTCGTCGCTGCCGTCTGTCGGCTCGATCCCGAGGCGGAAGAGCTGCGAGGGCAACTGCGGCAGCACTTCGGCCGCCAGGGCGAGGTCGACATCGCCCTGGCCATCGTCGCCGGTCGCGCCATTCCCATGCTCAAGCGCGGGCTTGGCCATGCGGTATCCTGCGCCGTACAGCCTCCGATCGTAGCGACCGCTGCGGGCCCGGGTGCATCATTGCAGTCATGACAGAGCCCCTTGCCAGCACTGACTTCGAGCGCCATCGCAGGCACCTGCTGCGGCTGGCGTATCGGATTCTCGGCAGCGTCAGTGAGGCAGAGGACGTGGTCCAGGAAGCCTGGCTGCGCTGGTCAGGCAGTCGCCTCGATGCCATCGCGGATGCGCGGGCCTGGCTGACCACCACCACGACCCGCCTCGCCATCGATGCCCTGCGCGCCGCCCAGCGCCAACGGGTGGATTACGTCGGGCCGTGGCTGCCGGAACCCCTGGTCGAGGACGCCGGGGCCGATCCGGCCGCCGTCCAGGAAATGGCAGACGAGGTGTCGATCGCGCTGCTGCTGGCACTGGAGCGTCTGGCCCCGGAAGAACGGGCCGCATTTCTGCTGCGGGAGGTCTTCGACATCGACTACGGGGAGATCGCTGCCACGCTGGAGCGCTCTGAGCCTGCCTGCCGACAGATGGTGAAACGGGCGCGCCAACGGGTCGCGGCGGACCGCCCCCGATTCGACGTGCCCGCAGAAGAGCATGCGCAGCTGGTGCGGACCTTCGCCGCGGCCGTGGCCGGCCATGGCAGCGAGAGGCTGTCGGAACTGTTCGCGCCGGATGTGGAATTGTGGAGCGACGGCGGCGGCAAGGTTGCGGCCATGCGCAAACCCCTGTTCGGCCGCGAGCGGGTCCTGAAGGCCCTGGCCGGTCTGGCCAGGGTGCAGGTCGGACGGCTGCGCGTAGAAGAGCGTGACGTCAACGGTCGCCTCGGTCTGCTGCTCATCGCCCCGGACGGGATGCATACCCTGGTGGCCATGAAGGTGCGCAACGGGAGCATCCACGGCCTCTATCTGATCCGCAATCCCGCTAAATTGCCAGCTGGAAAATCAGAGGTTGCGGCAGAGCGATAAACGCCTCCGCGGCAGCGGACCTGCAAGCGAAGTACAGGGTCGAGTCGCCTGCCGGCGCTGCCATTCGCGGATGAATCCGCTCCCACAAAGAGCCCACGCGGCCCCGGCTGAGGGAAGGCCCTGATCGCACAGCGATCGGGCCAATATCGAAGCGCTGTGCCGGAGCGGATGGCGCTGCCTGCGCTGAATGTCATCCGGATCGGCGCATTTCGCTGCGCGAAATAGCGCTCTCCCACAAGCTGGCAGCGCCCCCCACTGTGGGAAGGCCCTAATCGCAAAGCGATTGGGCCGATCACTTGCCGCCCTGCCGGAGCTGACGCCGTGGCCTTAGATGAGCGCCATCCGGATCGGCGCATTTCGCTGCGCGAAATAGCGCTCTCCCACAAAGATCGAACACGATCCGTCAGCGCACGGCTTCCAGATAGGCTTCGATCCGCCCGAGGTGCCCGTCCACGTCGGTCTCGCCGGCATTCTGGGTGGCGATGGCCAGGTGGGTGCAGCCGAGGTCGCGCCACTTGCTGGCATGTGATGCCCAGCGCTCCGGCGTCCCGCCGCTGAACTGGGCCTGGGCCTGAATGCCGAAGCCGTCCATGGACTTGCCTGCGGCCTCGCGGTGCCTGCGGATGGTCTCGATGCAGGCCCGGGCGTTGTCGTTGGCACCCATCAGCGGAATCCAGCCGTCGCCGTGTTCGGCGCAGCGCTTCAGCAGCGCCGGTGCCGAGCCGCCGAACCAGATGGGCACGGGCTTCGACGGCCGCGGCAGAATGCTCGCCGCACTGACCTTGTGAAACGCGCCGTCGAAACTGAGGCTGTCAGACGTCCACAGCTTGCGCAGCAGTTCCACCTGCTCGGTCTGACGTGCTCCGCGCTGCTCGAAAGGCACGCCCAAGGCTTCGTATTCGATCTTGTTCCAGCCCGTTCCCACGCCGAGCCGCAGGCGGTTATCGGACAGGATGGCCACCTGTGCCGCCTGCTTCGCCACCAGCGCGGTCTGCCGCTGCGGCAGAATCAGCACCGTCGTCATCAGCTGCAGCTTGTCGGTGACGGCGGCGATGTAGGCCAGGGTGGTCAACGGCTCGTGGAAGGCCACGTCCTTGTCGTAGGGCCCCTTCCAGCCACCGGGACGATCCGGATCGGCGCCGAGGACGTGATCGTAGATCAGCAAATGGGTGGCACCGAGGGCTTCCACGCCCTGGGCAAAGGCCTTGACGGCGCCCGGATCCGTGCCCATCTCGTTATGCGGAAACACCGCTCCAAACTCCATTCATCCTCCTCGGTTTAAGTCGTGCCGGATGCCCTCAGCCGGCGGCCGGGCGCCAGTATACGCGGCGCCACGCTGCCGGACCCAAACCCGCTGCCGTCCCGGGTTGACCGCGGGCGGGAAGAAGGCTGGCACACGGCTTGCTAAACTTCACTACATCATCACGCCATGGAACAGTCAGGAGCTCCACCATGGAACAGACGACAGCGACCCGGTCGCTCGCCACCCCAGCACTCACAGCGCTGCCCTTGCTGCTCGCGCTGCTGCTCGCCAACGGCGTGGCTGCACAGACCCCTGAGCAGCCCACCGCAGACGCCCCGACAGCAGACCTGCCCAACCCCGAAGCCTGGGACGCGGGCCCGGACCGGGAAACGCTGGTGCGGTTCGCGCGCGCCTGGGGACTGGTCTCCGGCATGCTCCAGTCCGATGCCCCGGATGTCGATCCGCTGGACGACTCCGTCGCCGCGCCGGAAGAGCTGTCTTCCGATGTCAGCCGCAAGGTCCGTCGCCACATTCGCAACAACGGTCTCGATCAGGAGCAGTGGGCGAATCTGATTGCCCGCATGGACGCGGATCCCGATTTCCGCACCCGTGTGGAAATGTTGGCCATCCCCTACCAGACCCCGACCGACTGATCGGCTTTCAGCTATCTGCCACCGCCCCGTCCGATGGCCGATCCAGCCAGCGGTAGAGCGTGCTCCGGGTGACGCCAAGAATGGCGGCCGCCTGTTTTTTGTTGCCGCCGGTGTGGCTGAGAACGTAGCGCGCATAGCGCTGCTGCAGCGTTTCCAGCGTCGGCAGATCGCCGAAGGGACCTGTTCCTTCGGGCATACCGGGACCTTCGCCGTCGGACCCGCGCAGGCGCGCCGGAAGGTCCTCGGGCCGGACCTCACTGCCACGGCAGAACAGCACTGCACGCTCGATCACATTGCGCAGTTCACGCACGTTGCCTGGAAACGGATAGCGCTGAATCAGAGCCAGTGCCGCCGCCGTAAAGCCCTCCACCCGGCGCTCCCCGCGTGCTGCGAACTCCCGCAGGAAACGGCTGGCGAGGATCTCCCGGTCTTCCCCCCGCTCACGCAGGGGCGGCACTTCGATGGCAAAGGTTTCCAGCCGGAAGTACAGATCCTCGCGCAGGTCCCCCGACTTGACCTGGGCATGCACGTCACGATTGGTGGCCGCCACGATCCGCACGTCCACCACCTCTTCGCCCCCGGCACCTACCGGGCGGATGCGGCCCTCCTCGAGCACCCGCAGCAGCTTGGCCTGCAGGCCGAGAGGCATCTCTCCGATCTCGTCGAGCAGCAGGGTGCCCCCGTGGGCCTGGCGGAACAGTCCGGCGTGGCTGCCCCGGGCGCCGGTGAAGGCGCCCGTCGCGTGGCCGAAGAACTCGCTTTCCATGAGTTCACCCGGAATCCCGGCACAGTTCACGGCAACGAAGGGCCCGCCGGCCCGCGGACTGCCCTCGTGCAGGGCCCGCGCCACCAGTTCCTTGCCGGTACCGCTCTCGCCCAGGATCAGCACGGCACCTTCGCCCTGGGCGATGAGCCGGATCTGTTCGAACATGGTCCGCATGGCCGGGCTCGACCCGTACATGCCATGAAAGGCCTCGCCATCAGCGAGGCTGCGATAGCGCTTGAGTTCATCGCGCATGCGGCGATGATCGAGCAGACGGCGGACCGTGAGCAGGAAGTGATCGGCATCCAGGGGTTTGGTCAGGAAGTCGTCGGCGCCGAGCTTGAGTGCGGCCACCGCGTCCCGCACGCCACCGAAGGCGGTAATGACCAGCGCCGCCGGTGGATCCGCGAAGGCCACGACCTGCTCGAGCAACTCCTGGCCGCTGCCGTCCGGCAGCCGCAGATCGGTGACCAGCAGATCCACGTCGTGGCCGTTGAGCAGTTCCCGAGCATGGGTCAGGGTCTCGCTGGACAGGACGTCGAGCCCTTCCGCTTCAAGTTCGTCCCGCAGCAGGTCCCGGACCCCTGCGTCGTCTTCCACGATGAGCACGCGCTCAGTCATTTCAGGACTCCCTGCTGATCATGGCCGCCTGCCGCTGCAGAGGACGTGGGCAGGCGCAGCTCGAAGCTGGCCCCGCCCAGTTCCCGGTCGGGTCCGGCGTATTCCGCCCCGCCCTCATGCTCGAGAGCCACGCTGGCGACGATGGCCAGACCGAGTCCGGTGCCGCGGCCTGACACCTGTCGGGTGAAGAAGGGCTCGAACAGCCGCCCGGCATCCGCGTCGGCGACACCGGGACCGTCATCGGTGACCCGCAGCCAGGCATGCACGGAATCCGCTGCCAGATGCACCCGAACGCGACTCGAAGCGTGGCGCATGGCATTGCGGATGAGGTTGGTAACGGCAATCTCGAGGCGCACCCGGTCGCCGCTGACGTGGATCTCGTCCGCGGGCGCCGACCACTGACACTCGCGCGCGCTGCCCACCTCCTCGGAAACGACCCGGACCGCCGACGACACCACCACCCGCATGTCCAGGATCCGATGTTCGCGCTCGGTACCCCGGCAGTATTCCAGCAGCTGCTCGACGATGGCTTTCAGGCGCCAGGTTTCGTGATCGATCTGCTCGAGGTCGTAGTGGGTGTCGGTGTCCGCCGCCCGGCGCCGGACCCGCGCAGAGCGCCCCGCGATGACCGACAGCGGGGCCCCGAGCTCGTGGGCGATGCCCGCCGCGACCCGGCCGATGGCAGCGATCTTCTCGGTTTCCTGCAGCCTCCCGAGCAGCGCGAGTTCACGTTCGCGGCTGGCTTCCCGGGCCGCTTCGGCCTGCTCCACCGCTTCGATCATGGTGTTGAAGGAAGTGGCGAGACGGGCGAACTCCCGGGGCTGCTGCAGCGCAATGCGGGTGGAACGGCTGCCCGCGGCCACCGCGTCCATGCCGCCGAGCAGCCGATGCAGGGGCCACTCGATGAGGCGGCGATAAACGGCGAAGAGCAGCAGAGCCACCACCATCACCGTGGTGCCCCAGGCGATCCAGGAACCGGTCCGCAACCGGCTCAGGGCAGCATCGATCTCGGCGCGCTCGCGATTCACCTGCAGCAGACCGTTGATGCGTCCACCCTGACCCGAGAGCGGCGTGAAGAAGGTAAAGACATCCTGCTGCCCGACCTGCCGGTAGCTGCCCCCCTCGGCCGCCGTCGGCGCATCAGCCTCGGCCTGAACCTCGGCATCTGCCCGTCCAGCGCGGGCGATCAGATTGCCTTCGTGGTCATAGACGGCAGCGCCATAGACCCGGCCGATGTCGAAGACGCCCTGCAGGGATTGCCGTACCAGGAAGACGTCGCCCTGCTCGATGTGGCGGGAAATCAGAGGCGCGACGGCCCGGGCGATGAGTTCAATCTCGCCCTGCAGCCGCTCCTCGAGGGCCGCTTCCGCCACCCGCACGATGGCCGTGACCACCACGGCCGTGAACAGCGCCACCGGCAGCAGCAGCATGGCCAGACCGATGGCGCGCAGGCTCACGTTCCAGCCCGGCACGAGGCGGCCACCGAGTGTCAGCAGGAACAACGGAGATGTGTATTGAAATCAATCATCATGTTTGCAAATGATACACACTGAGGGCCGGATTCACGAGTGCTTCGCAGGAACTCCGTCAGGGCAGGAACTCCGTCAAGGCAGGAACTCCGTCAGGAACCCCCGGATCCGCTGCACCGCGGCGTCACAGTCGGGACCCTCCTTCCAGGAGTGCAGGAGCTCCGCACGGGGGGCCACGTCCGCCAGCGCCTCGGACACCGAGGCCGGGTGGTAGGCATCATCGCCCCGCAGCACCAGCATGGGCTGCTCCAACGACGCCACCGTGTCGCGGTCCGGATGAAACACGAACTCGCCCCCGAACATGCGCTCACGGAAGGCAGCCCAATCCGCGTCCGCTACCTGGGGGTGGGACTCCCGCAGCCCCGCTGCCCAGCCGTCGAAGAGATCGAAGAACTCATCTCGATTGCCATCCAGTCCAATGGGCTGCAGCAGGACACCGGCAGCAATGCGCTCCGGGGCCGCCGCCATCAGTCCGAGGCAGAACGGACCGCCGATGCACATGCCGAGGACGTGGCAGCGCTGAACGCCGAGGTGATCGAGCAACGCCAGCTGGTCATGGGCGTAGGTATGCCAGCCGTCGGCACCACTCACGGGGCCACGGGATGCCCCCGCATTGCGCTGATCCATGCTGATGACCTGGAAGCTATCAGCCAGCACCTTCCTGGGATCGAAGGGCGCCCGCTCCCAGAGTGCCGCGGCCGAACGCATCCCGCCCGGTGCGAGCAGCAGGACCGGAAACCCCTCACCTTCGATGTCGTAGTGAATGCTCAGCTTGCCCGCTTTGAACGTCGGCATGCCCGCCCCCTCCTGGAATGATCATGGGCGAACGCTACCATCGCACCTCGGCAGTCGCGACCCGGGGCCGTGCTCATGGCAGAATGCTCGCCGCCCAGGATCACTCAGGAAGCCCCCATGACTGCAGGCGAGCTGGCCACCATCGAGATCGCCAAGGAGTACCTGAACTTCTCCTCAGGGCACTTCACCATGTTTTCCGCCACCGACCGCGAGAACCTCCACGGCCACAACTGGCGGGTGGCCTGCGAGATCACCACCCCCGTGGGCCCCGGCGGACTGTGCTTCGACTACGCCATCATCAAGCGTCTGCTCGAAGGCCTATGCGAAGAGCTGGACGAGAAAATGCTGCTTCCCGGCGCCAGCCCCTGGCTGCGGGTGGAAGAAAAGGACGGCATGGTCATCGCCCACTTCGCCGATGAACAGATTCCCTTTCTGCCCCGGGACGTCCTGGTCCTGGACGTGCGCAACATCACCGTGGAAGAACTGGCAGGCTGGATCCTCGAACGGGTGCGGACCCACCCCGACCTCGCCGGAGAGGACGTTCGCCGCCTGAAGATCCGGGTATCCTCGGGCACCCATCAATGGGCCGGACAGGAATGGAGCAGCGTATGAAACAGGTCATCATCAGCGGCGCCAGTGCAGGCATCGGCGCCGTTACCGCAGCACGCTTTGTCGATGCGGGCTGGGCCGTCACCAACCTCTCCCGACGACCCTGCCCGGTGGCGGGCGTCACCAGCATCCGCTGCGACTTTGCCGACCCGGAGTCTGTTGCCCGGGTCGCCGCCGACCTGCGGGCAAGCGTCGCGGATGCCGATCAGGTGCTGCTCATCCACAACGCCTCGCTGCTGCGCAATGACCGCAGCGGCGAGTGCGACGACGCCAGCTTCCGCGAGGTGCTGCAGATCAATCTGGCGGCACCCAACACCCTGAACACGGCGCTGCTGCCGTTGATGAAGCCGGGCTCTGCCGTCATTTATGTGGGCTCAACCCTGTCCGAGAAAGCGGTGCCCAACTCGGCGTCCTACGTCACCACCAAGCACGGCACCATCGGCATGATGCGGGCCACCTGCCAGGACCTCGCCGGTCGCGGCATTCATACCGCCTGCGTCTGTCCCGGCTTCACCGACACCGAAATGCTGCGTTCTCACATCGGCACGGACCCGGCCACCGAAGCGGCCGTGGCTTCCATGTCTGCCTTCGGGCGGCTGATCAAGCCCGAGGAAATCGCCGAAACCATTGTCTGGGCCGCCACCCACCCCGTGATCAACGGTGCGGTGCTGCACGCCAATCTCGGCCAGCTCGAACGCTGACGACCATCCCCAAGACAGCTCCTGAGGACCGCTCTGATGACCGACGCCGATCTCAACGAGCGCCGCGAACGTGTGTTCATCGTGCTCGCGGGCACCTTCCTCTGTGCCATGACCCTGCTCAACGTCATCGGCATCACCCGCTTCGTCCAGCTCGGCCCCATGGCGCTGGCAGTGGGCGTTCTGCCCTACCCGCTGACCTTCCTCTGCACGGACCTGATCAGCGAACTCTACGGTCGGGCCCGGGCCAACTTCCTGGTCTGGGTGGGCCTCGGCCTGAACTTCTTCATCCTCGGCACCATGTGGGTGGCCCAGGCCCTGCCGTCCGTCAGCCCTGATGCCCAGCCGCCCTGGCAGGTGCTGGCCCTGGAGGAGGCCGTTGCCCTGCCCAACGGCGAAGTGGTGGTGGGATCCGTGGAGTTCTTCCAGCTGCTCTACTACTGCACCTCGGGCGCGGTGTTCGCGTCCATGCTGGCCTACATTGCCGCCCAGTTCTGCGACGTCCAGCTGTTCCACTTCTGGAAGCGGCTGACCCGGGGCAAGCACCTGTGGCTGCGGAATAATTTTTCCACCCTCATCAGCCAGATGGTGGATTCCTTCATGGTGATTGCTGTAACATTTGGCGCCGCTTATCTGGCTGGAAACATTGCCCTGGCCACCCTGTTCGTCCTGATGGGCAGCAACTACCTCTTCAAGATGAGCGTTGCCCTGGCAGACACCGGTCCCTTCTATCTGTTGACGCACTGGCTGCGTCGCTATCTCAGGCTTGAGGATCCCACGTTGGCCTACGCAGCCGGCCGCCAGAGCTGATCAAGGGCCCATCGCGGAGTCATCAGGGCACTTTAGCTACGGCGCAGTGTCTGAAGTGTTTCAAGAGCATTTCGATTCACGTTTATACGCAGCGAAGACAGCAGAACGCTTGATTTATGTCTAAACTAACGCAATGCTGGAGAAAAGCTGGAGACATGCACGAGCCATGCTGTATAGCGCGATCCAACAAAAGGCCCCTTTTCACCCCCTGAGCGACAGGAATCTTCTCTTGTGCATCAGCAAGTTAGATGGCAAAGTGCAGGTGCCTTCGCGGGTTTTGACCCAAGGAACGAAAAGGTGATACCCACGAAGCTCCGGGACTCAGGGGATACAGGCCGGTTTCTACGGCCGATCGTGATGACAACTTACAATGAGTGCGTCGCGCAGATTCAACAAATCCTGCGGACGACGGTCGCGAAGGGTGAGGTGGTCGGCGAAGACATGGATCTGATCGATGAGCTCGGTTTGGCGTCCCTGGACGTCATGGAGCTCATCGAACAGCTCGAAGATGTCTTCGACATCTCGTTTCCCATCAACGAGCTGGGTGACGTCCGCACGATCTCCGATCTGGCGCGTCGGGTCCAACTACTTACTGATCGGTGACCAATGAGTCTTCTCGAAAAACTCGAGGCTGCCCAGCGCAGTCAGGATGTCCTTCAAGCCCTCGGCGTAAATGCCATTGGCGCCACCATCGATGTTGCCGGTTCGGCGACGGAAGGTGACATCGCCGGCAACCGGGTGGTCCTGGCGGGCACCAACAATTACCTGGGTCTGACCTTCGACCCGGTCTGTGTCGAAGCCGCCGTCCGCGCTGTGCGCAGCCACGGCACCGGCACCACCGGCTCCCGTCTGGCCAATGGCACCTACGCCTGTCACGCAGCGCTGGAAACCGAACTGGCGGACTTCCTCGAAGCCCGGTCAGCCATCGTGTTCACCACCGGCTATGTGGCCAACGTGGGCGTCATCTCCACCCTCGCCGGCCCCGGCGACGTGATCGTCCTCGATGCCGACTCCCACGCCAGCATCTACGAGGGCGCCAAACTCTCCGGTGCCGAGGTCTACCGTTTCCGCCACAACGACCCGGACGATCTGGACAAGCGCCTGCGCCGCCTCGGCGAGCGCGCCAGCCGCACCCTCGTGATCGTGGAAGGCCTCTACAGCATGCTCGGCGACGTGTCGCCGCTGAAGCAGATCTGCGAGGTCAAGGATCGCTACGGCGCCTACCTGCTGCTCGACGACGCCCACAGCTTCGGCACCATGGGCGCCACCGGCCGCGGTCTGGCCCAGGCGGAAGGCGTCGAGGATCAGGTGGATTTCGTCACCGGGACCTTCTCCAAGAGCCTCGGCAGCGTCGGCGGCTACTGCGCCAGCCGCAAGCACGACATCAATCCGCTGCGGGCCCAGATTCGCGCCTACATGTTCACCGCTTCGTCGACGCCATCGGTGATCGCCTCGACCCGGGCCGCCCTGCACCTGATCGGGCGCCGCCCGGAATTGCGGACGCGCCTGTGGGGCAACGCCAAGCGCGTGCACAGTGCGCTGGCCGGTCTCGGTTTCACCCTCGGCGCCGATGCCAGCCCGGTGATCGCCACCATCATGGATTCGCCGCAGCAGGCGGCTGATGCCTGGCAGATGCTGCTCGATGCGGGCGTTTACGTGAACCTGGTGGTCCCGCCGGGTGCACCGAAGAACATGAGCATTCTGCGCTGCAGCCTGTCGGCCGCGCATACGCCGGATCAGATCAGCCAGATCATCAACGCCTATGCGGTGGTGGCCGAGCACCTGATGGGACGGCCGAAAGCCGTCGCCGGCGGCAGCCTCTGATCCAGCTCCGACGCCGCGCCTCGGGATCGGGATCGGGATCGGGATCGGGATCGGGATCGGGATCGGGATCGAAATTCACTCTGCGCTCTCCTCGAGCTTCATGAGTTTCTTTTTTGTTCGATAGCGATACCGATCCCGATCGCGATAGCGATGACGTTCAGCGAAGGGCAGTGACGTCAGTCCCGTCACAGCGCCTCCAGATCGGCGCAATCAGCGCTCAATCCAGCCGCTTGAGGATGTAGGCCACCACCACGGCAAGGGCCAGTGGCGGTGCCAGCGCGGCCATGAGCGGTGAGGCGCCGCTGACCAGCACCGCGTTGGCCACCACCTGGTCGCCCAGGTAGTAGAACAATCCCCCTGCGGCCGCCAGGCCGACGAATTTGAACTCCCCCTCCCGAGGTCCCATGAGCGCAATGGGCACTGCCAGCAGCCCCATCAGCAGCGCCGACACCGGCAGCAGCCACATGCGCCAGTAGGCCAGCTCCCAGCGCTGCCGGGGCTGGCCGGTGGCTTCCAGATAATCGATATAGCCGCGCAGATCACTGAACGAAAGGCTGTCCACCGGCGGGGGGTGCAGCGGCGTGTCATCTGCCCACCAGGGTCGCCAGACATCGAACTCGAGCATCTCCCGTTCCACGCGATCGGGGTAGAACACGCGCTGCTCGGCGCCGTGAAGACGCCAGCTGCCGTCCTCCTGAGGATCTGCCGAGGTCGCCTCCATCACCGACCTCAGCCCGGCATCGGGGCCAAGCCGATAGATGCGGATGTCCACCGGCACCCGCCCGTACTCCAGGGCACCCACTTCGATCACCACGTCACCGCTGCGGGACCAGAAGCCCTGGCCCACCCGACCCTCACCGCCGATGGCCGTCTCCCGGCTCATGGTGGCGCCCTGATAGAGGGCCGGTGCGACGAATTCGTAGACCAGCGGCACCGCCACCACCAGCACCAGCCCGGGCAGCATGGTGGACCAGGCCAGCCGCCGCAGGGACATGCCCGCAGCGCGCAGAATGACCAGTTCGCTGCGCCGGGCGAGCTGCCAGATGGCCAACGACCCGCCGAACAGGGTGATAAACGGCAGCAGCCGAAGGACCCGGCTCGGCGTGGTCATGATGACGTAGGCCAGGGCGCTGGCCACGTTGTAGACGCCATCGCCCACGTCGTCGAGTTCTTCGATGAAGGCCATCAGCGAAAACAGCGCCAGCAGCACACAGGCCACCACGGCGTAGCCGCGGAACAGTTCGATGCCGAGATAGCGATCGATGCGGCCCAGACGCATGGCTCCCCGACCAATCATGTGTGGCGCCTCAACCAGATCATGATGCCGAGGACAATGGCCAGGGGCAGCAGCGGCAGCCAGAAGATGCCTGGCAAGGCTGCAAGGTTGCCCTGCTCCAGACCGTTACGCGCCGCCGCGGCCACGTTGAACACCAGCACGTAGGCGCCGATGGCTGACAGCATCCGCAGGGCCGTGACACGGCCTGGCGCGATCGTTCCGATCACCCCGGCAATCAGGGTCATGCCGAAGGTGATGAACGGCAGGGTCAGCCGCCACTGGTACTCCGCCGTTTCCCGGGGCACCTGGCCATGGCGCAGCGCCGTCGTGGGCCTGGCCCGGCGGTCGAGCAGCGCCTGCTCCTCCGCAGCGCTCTCCCGCCAACGCACCCCGAGCCGTTCGAAACTGTGGCGGACGTCTCCGCCGTCGGCGCTCAGGGTGACCACCTGACCGCGGAAGAACTCCACCAGCTGTGAACCATCCGCCTGGGGCGGCGCCAGCCGTGCCTGCTCGGCGCGGATCAGGCGATCACCCAGCACCCGCTGCTGTCGCGCCAGGACGTCTTCGAGGAAGCCACCGCCCTGGTCGATGCTGGAGGCAGTCACTACCAGATCCGAGCCCAGGGCATAGAAGCGCCCGGCCTGCATGGCGCTGACGTCGAGCCGCGCCGCCCGGTCCTCCACCTGATCGCTGGTGCGATAAGCCCAGGGCCGCGCCTGCAGCGTCAGTACCGCCACCACCAGCACCATGATGAAGCCGATACCCACCACCGGCAGCAGCAGGCGGGCCCGCGACCAGCCGCCGGCGAACAGCGCCACCAGTTCCCGATCCCGGTTCATGCGCTCGAAGGCGAAGACCACCGCGAAGAACATGGACGTGGGGACGATGACTTCGGCGGCGATCATGCAGCGCAGCGCCACCAGGGCCCACATGGAGGTGGGCGCGAGCCCGGCCGCAGCGGCATCCTGCAGCAACCCCGCCGTGATGTAGGCTCCGAAAATCGCAGTCAGCAGGAACCAGCCGACCAGAAAGGGCCGACCCATTTCTTTCAGCAGGTAGCGATCAACCGTCATGAGGTGTCCGTGCGGGACGCCCGGCTCGCCAGGCCTCGAGGTTGCGCAGCGGGTCGCGGACGAAGGCCGTGGCGCGCATGCTTCGCAGCAGCAGACCATCCACGATGCGCCCGGGAAGGTCCATGGGCCGGTCGAAATCCAGGAACAGCACCACCCGCTCCTCATCGGTGTCGTTCCTGACCTCGTGCTCGTAGGTGTCGTCGAGTACCACGACCCGGCCTTCCTGCCAGTGGTGGTACTGATCGTGCACCCGGATCCAGCAGTTGTCCCGGTCCGCCGGCACCTTCAGGCCCAGGTGGGCGCGGAGCAGGGCCCGCGACGGGCCGCAGTGGGCAGGAATGTGGTAGCGGGGGGCGAGGATGGAAAAGAAGGCGTTCTGCAATCCGGGCAGACGGTCGAGCAGGGCTGCGGTCTCGGGGCAGCTCGCGCAGTTGTCGTCCACCCGATGGCCCATGACGTAGAAGGTATAGGTCTTCCAGTTGTCACCCTTGGAGATGCGCGCCTGATCCGGGGAGATCTGATGGAAGGCGGGCACGTCCTCCCGGTGCTTCAGCACTTCGTCGAGTTCCCGGCGGATGTCCAGCCAGGCATCTTCCAGCGGCACGGTGAACGGAAACACCCGGGGCTCGGGAAAGATCGGGGGGATGCCAATGGGCGAATGCCGGCCCTGAAAGTCGTTCAGGGCACGGACGCCGTACTTGACCATCCGCTGCAGCAGCTTGCGCCGAGGTTTGGATTCAGTCTTGTCATCAGCCATCCCCACATCGTTCATCGGAACATGCCCTCGCGCCAGAGTTTATAGATCAATGGCCAGAGAAAGATCAGCGGCCGGCGCCGCACCCGCTCGGGGATTTCGACCGGCTTGCCGGTATGCCGTTCCAGCTTCCAGGCCACATAGTCGAGGCCGCCGTCGAAGGTGTACAGCCCCTTGATGAGCCGGGCCAGGGACAGGGGCTTGCCGAGCACGATCCGCAGCGTCCAGGCCAGTTTCGCCGGCCAGCGCCGGCCTCGCGGCAGATCGTCAAGCACCGTCGTACCGAGTTCCCGGTAGTGCTCTGCATGCCCCGCCACCAGAAACTCGGCCCGTCCGCTGCCTTCGGCACGCAGTTCGGCCCGGTAGCACAGGCCCAAGGTACGCACCCAGAACTCATGCCAGTCCGCTCCCTCGTCGATGAGCGGCAGGGCGCGTCCGGCCAGGGTCTGAAGCGCCGTCACCAGACTGTTCAGACCCGCTTCGTGATCGTCGAGCTCGACCAGCGTCAGCGGCTGCGCATAACGCGCCCAGAAATAGGAGTGAAACGCAGCCCGGGTACAGGAGCGGTGAAACTGCGCCACGGACAGTACCGCATACTTGCAGCGGACGACGGCATCACCGTGCGTCACTTCCAGATAGTACACGTTCGGCGGCAGCAGCCGGCATAACCCTGCGGAAACGGCACCGAGCACCGGGCGCGGGTCGTGCAGCAGCACATGCAGATCGATCACCCCTTCCGGCTCGGCCTGACGCCGGCAGGAGCCGTAGTACAGCGCGCCGGCAAACTGCTCGCCGAAACGCTCCCGCAGCGCCGCCACCAGCGTGGCCACCTTTGGCTGTATGGGCCGCCCGGCTTCCCGGCGCATGCATTCGAGCAGCCTGGCGCGGGCGGCGGGTGACAAGGTGGGTGCTGACATCAGGAACGCACCCGCCTGAGGTCGACGAAGGTCAGCGGACGACTGGGCTGAAAGGACAGCGCAGCGCCGCCCGGGTGCAGTTCACCATCGAGCAGCCAGACATCGTTCACGGCGATACGGATCTGCTCGGCGCGCTGACTGTGATAGCCCTCGCCGGCATGCATGTGCGCAGCCTGGCCGCGCAGCAGGGCCGGCAGCCGACGCAGCAATCGCTGCGGCCGATCATCGATCCAGGTGCAGGCCAGGGGAGCGTCTCCGCTGCCCCAGAACGGCGTCAAGCCGAGGAACAGCCGCTTCATCACGGTCACCAGCAACAGCGACACTTCGGCATCCATGGGCTCCGCGTCATCCAGCTGCAGCTGCAGCCGCGTGGGATCGGCGAAGGGCGGCTGACGGCGCAGCATGCCCCATGCACCTCGCGCCAGCGCCGCGCCTGCCGCCAGTTCACCGGTACGACCGGCGCCCCGCAGTTCGCTGTGCCAGAACTCGGCCCCGCGAACGATGGTTCCGACGCCGAAGAACAGCCCTGCATGAAAGGCGCCGTCGTCGCTTCGCACTTCGAGGACGGGGCGCGTGGCAACCGGCCACTGTGCCAACGGCTGATCCCGCAGCGTCAGCAGCGCAGGAAGGGCCCGGCGCAGGGAGCCGCCGGCGCCGAGGTCACCGGCGCTCATGTTGGTGGAGCCACCGGGCAGCGCGCAGAGCACGGGCAAGTCATCGAACCCTCCCCCCAGCAGGGCCGTCAGCACCGCTTGCAACGTACCATCGCCGCCATTGACCGCCAGCACCTGGGGGCCTGTGGCCAGGATATCCGCCAGCTGTGCAGGCAGGTCAGACAGGTTGCCGCAGCGTTGATGATCGACCCCGTTGAGCCCTGCAAGGTTGGCAATGAGCCGCTCCCGGGCATGACCGGGCTTGCTGCGGGGATTGCTGAGAACGGCCAGGCGATTCATCCGCTTCGAGCTCCGAACCGGGCCCGCACCAGGGCCAGATCCGCCAGGGAGTCCACGTCGACAGCGGCATCCGGGTCGTCCACCGCCACCGCAGCGACGCGGACACCGGTGAGCTGACCGATGCGCGCCAGGGCCCCGGCAGCGGTCAGGCGTCCGCTCAGATAGCGCAGGGCGATGCCGAAACCCAGGGTGGCTGCCATGCGTCCAGGCCGCTTGCGTTCCGTCTCGAGAGTCTGCCAGAAGTCGAGTACGGATCCGCCCTTCGGCCCACGGAAGAGCATCAGGTTACAGCCACAGAAGGGGCCATCCGCCAGCTTCAAGGCCGTCCGCCGGCCTTCCGGAAAGGCCGCCTGCACCAGCGCGTGCTTCGCCAGCCCCACCACGACGTCGGCTTCCGTGCCGAGGGCATCCGCCACGAAGCGGGCAGCCGTCCCGGCGCTCAGCAGCGGATGATCTCCCGTTGTCAGCAGCAGGGCGTCGATGGCGGCCTCATTGGCGGCAGCCGGCGCCAGGAAGGCCGCCTCCAGCAGGGCTGCGGCACTGCGGGCGGGCGATGATCGCGGCGGCTGCCAGGTTACCGCAGCCCCCTGGATGCGGGCGCTGAGCCAGGGTGTGGCCTCGACGATGGCCGGCTCAGGCCCGGAAAGGTGAACTCTGGCGGCACCTTCGAGGTCCGACACCGTATCCAGCACCCGTTGCAGCATGGGGACGCCAGCAATATCCACCAGCACCTTGCTGGCAACGTTCTCAGCCCGGGCGATGGCATCCGGCCCCGCGCGATCGCCGGCGAGTACCCCGACGGCGAACTGGGACCCGGGCACGGGGCCATCCTGGCTGGTCGGCGTGGCCTTCAATTCCGAGCGAGCTCCGAGCACTGAAAGGGGAGAACAGCCGGCGATGATACGCATGCACCTGCGTCGACGCAGCCGCCCGCTGCGCGGCACCGGCTGCGGGACCACTTGCCGGGCGTGCCTGAAAGCGAGATTGCCGTCATAATGGCGCCCGCATCGTGGCCCAACCTCAGCGGCGCTCGCAGCGGTCTGCCTGAGCCATCGCCACCGACCTCGAATTGAATGGAGCCAGCGTGCCGGGAAATGCCGATCCGAACAGCGTCCTGACAGCGACGCCTACCGAACGTGGCCAGCCGTTGCGCACAGAGGGATTCAAGACCCTGCTCGATGCCCTGGCGTATGCGGCCAACGCGGATACCGGCGTCAACTTCCACGACGGTCGCGGTCGCCTCGAGCATGTGCTGACCTGGGGCGCGGTCCGGGATCGCGCCCTGGCCGCGGGAGCTCGGCTGGCAGGCCTCGACCTGCCCCGGGGCAGTCAGGTGGGAATCATTGCCGAAACCCATCCGGACTTCCCCGTGGCCTTCTTCGCCTGCCGCTTTGCCGGCCTCACCCCTGTCCCCCTGCCGGCCACCATCCATCTGGGTGGTCAGCGCCAGTACGTCGAACTGCTCGGGCGCATGCTCGGCAGCGCCGATGCCCGGGCCTGCTTCGGCAGCGCGGCCTTCGCGACGCTGCTGGAGGCCATGCCCACCGTGGCCGATCTGGCGTTCCGGGGCAGCGTCGACGAACTGCTGACCCTGGCGCCGGCCGACCTGCCGTCACCCCCCAGCGAGGGCGAGATCGCCTACATCCAGTACACCTCCGGCAGCACCCGATTCCCCCGCGGTGCCATGCTCACCGAGCGCTCCACGCTGCGCAACGTCACCGGCATCATCCGCGATGGTTTGAGGCTCGCCGAGAACGACCGCTTCTGCTCCTGGCTGCCGCTCTACCACGACATGGGGCTGGTGGGGAAAATGATCGTCCCCATGGTCAGCCAGAGTTCCATCGACTATCTGGGCACGCGCGAGTTCGCCATGCGGCCGCGGCTGTGGCTGCGCCTGCTGAGCGAAAACCGGTCCACCATCTCTTTCGCCCCACCCTTCGGCTACGAACTCACCACCCGCCGCCTGCGCCCGGGAGATGCCGAGGGACTCAATCTCAGCTCCTGGCGCGTGGCCGGCTGTGGCGCAGACATGATCCGTCCGGAAATCCTCGAACGTTTCGCCGAGGCCGTGGCGCCGGCCGGCTTCCACGCCGAGGCCCTGGTGCCTTCCTACGGCATGGCGGAAGTCTCCCTGGCGGTCAGCTTCACGCCACCGGGCTCGGGCCTGAAGGCGGACACCATCGACCTGTCCTGTCACCAGCCCGCCAGCCAGCAAAGCACCGCCACCACCACCCTGCCCCGCCAGACCCGCTTCACCCGCTGCGGCCGCCCGCTGCCAGGCTATGAGGTGGAGGTCCGCGACCTGGACGACAACGTGCTGCCGGAGCGCTGCGAGGGCGGTATCCACCTGCGCACGCCGAGCACCATGGAAGGCTACTACGCCGCGCCGGAGATCAACGCCCAGGTCCTGCGCAACGGCTGGCTCGATACCGGCGACCTCGGCTATCTGGTGGACGGTGAACTGGTGATCACCGGACGGCGCAAGGATCTGATGATCGTCAATGGGCGCAACATCTGGCCCCAGGACGTGGAACACGTGGCCGAACAGCACCCCGGGGTGCGCAGCACGGACACGGCGGCGTTCACCGTCGAGGGCGAAGACGGCAGCAGCCTGCTGGTGGTGCTGCTGCAATGCCGGGAGCAGGACCTCGAGGCCCGCGAGCAGATGCTGCGCACGATCCGCCGTGACATCCAGGCCGAGTTCGGCGTCGAGGCCCGGGTCCATGCCGTGCCGCCCCACAGCCTGCCCCGCACCACCTCCGGCAAGCTGTCCCGGGCCCAGGCCCGGCTCGACTATCTGGCCGGAATGGCCGATCAGGTTGGTTGATCACCGCGCGGGCAGGCGACGGCAGCGGCCATGACCTCGGCCCTGTCGAGTCCGGAATGTCAGGGGCCGGTGGCCATCACCGGCATCACGGGATTCGTCGGCCGGGCACTGGCGCAGCGTCTGCTGACTGCCGGGGTAGCCGTGCGCGGCCTCGTCCGCCGACAGGACGCTGAGTTGCCAGCCGGCATCGAACGCATCATCGGCGACCTGCAGTCTCCCGAGGCCCTCGATGGGTTGATCACCGGCACCTCACTGGTGGTGCATTGCGCCGGGGCGGTACGCGGCCGGGAGCGTGCCGATTTCGACCGGGTCAACGTCGCGGGCACCGGAGCCCTGCTGGCCCGGATCGGCCAGACTCACCCCGGGGTCCGTCTCATTCATCTGTCCTCCCTGGCGGCCCGGGCGCCGCACCTGTCCCACTACGCCGCCAGCAAACAGGCCGCGGAGGCCCTGTTCGACGACGCCACCGAATGCCGCTGGACGCTGCTGCGACCCACGGCCATCTATGGGCCGGGCGACAAGGAACTCGCCCCTCTGCTCGCAAGCATGGCCCGGGGCTGGGCTCCCACACCGGCCGTGGCAGGCGCCCGGGTAACCCTGATCCACATTGACGACGTGGTCGATGCCATCCTGGCGGCCGCCGCCAGCACGGACAGCCAAGGTGGCTGTTTCGAACTCAGCGATGCCCACAGCGAGGGTTACGGCTGGGATGAACTGTGCGCGGCCGTGGCGGCCCTGCGCCAGCGCCAAGTGCGCCGGGTTCCCGTTCCGGTGGCGCTGCTCACGGCAGCCGGGCGCATCAATCTGACCCTCGCCGGCCTGTTCCGCTATGCGCCCATGCTGTCACCGGGCAAGGCCCGGGAGCTGGCCCATCCGGACTGGTCCTGCGACTACGGTCCGTTCACGGCAGCATCGGGCTGGCAACCCCGCATCGATCTGGCATCCGGCCTCGCCAGTGTCCTGGGCGAACCCTGATCGTGGCCGCAGGGGTGCAGCCGGAAGCTGTGCGTGTCATCTGGCCGGTGGCGGCCCGGCGCGGGACCTACTACCGCCTGCCCAACTCGCCGGCAGCACTCCATGCCATGGCATCCTGCCTCACCGGCTCGGATCGCCAAGCGGCGCGCCGCCATCGCCATCCCGAGCGCCGTCGCGCCTTCCTGATTGCCAGTGCCTTGCTGCGCTTCGCGCTGTCCGAGGTGCTGGGTCGGCCTCCGGGTCGGATCGGACTGGAAAGGCGGCCTCGACGGCGCCCGCGGGTGCTGTCTCCCCGCTGGACAGGCGGGGTCGCCCTCTCGGTGGCGCATACGGAGCGCTGGATCCTGGTGGGCGTGCTGCCAGGAAGACTCAGGCTGGGACTGGATCTGGAGCAGGCCGGCCGGCAACCCACAGCCAATCTGGCCCAGCGTCTGCCCTGGCCCGATACCGACAAGACCGCTCTGCTGCTGCAGCGCTGGACGCTGGTGGAGGCCGCCCTGAAGGCCCACGGGCTCGGCTTGACCGGATTGCGGGCACTGCAGCTTCGCGGCAGTGGTCATCAGGGCTGGCGTTTCCTCAGCGAGGACTGGCCGATCCGCAGCGCAGCGCTGACGGGGCTGCCGGGCTATCCGGGCGTGGTCGGCGCGGTGGCCGTGGCCGAGGTGATGCCGTGATTCAGGGGGCCGTCATGCGGAACAGACGCCGGGTCCACACTGACTGGAACAGCGGATCGACCCAGCGGTAGAGCCGGCCGCTGACCCACACCGGCTTGCCCCGTTCCACCGCCGCCAGCCCCTCCCTGACCACCACGTCGGCGTCGTACCAGAGCAGTTTGGGGGACTTCGCCTTCATCTCCAGTTTGCCCGCCACCGCGTGAAAGTCAGTGTGGGTAAAGCCCGGACAGAGGGCGGAAACGTTGACGCCGTCCTGGCGCACGGTGAGATGCAGTTCCTCGGAGAGATGGACCAGAAACGCCTTCGAGGGGCCGTAGAGACAGCCCCCCGCCCGCGGCACCCTGCCTGCCACCGAGGAGACGTTGATGACGCGGCCGAAACCCCGCTGCTGCATGGCCGGAACGAACAGGTGGCAGAGCTCGGCCACCGACAGCATCATCAGCTGCAGGTAGCGGGCATGGGCGTCGAAATCCCGATCCTCCAGCAGGTGACCGCTGCCGGCCCCAGCATTGTTGATGAGGTAATCGACTTCGATGCCCTGCCTGGCCAGCTCCGCATGGATCTGCCCGGGCGCCTCACGCTCGGCCAGATCGGCGCTGATCAGCGTCGTTTCGATGCCGTGGCGCACCCGCAGAGGCCGGGCAACAGCTTCCATGGCCTCGGCCCGGCGCGCCACCAGGACCAGATGGCAGCCCTGGGCACCCAGCTGCCGCGCGAACTCGGCGCCGAGCCCGGCGGAGGCACCGGTAATCAGAGCGGTGCGCCGCGGCTCGGTCATCTCGGCATCGGCCCGGTCAAGCTCCGGCCCGTGCTCCGCGCAGCAGACGCCCCTTGAGCGCGCCGAGCTCACGGGTCACCGGCTCGCCGTTGCGGAAGGCCACGGCACCGGATTTCACCGTCACCTCATAACCTTCCGCCTTCTGGATCAGGCGCCGCCCATCCGCCGGCAGGTCGTTGACCACTTCCGGCATGCGCGCCTGCAGGCGATCGAAGTCGATGACGTTGACGTCCGCGATCAGCCCCGGACGCAGCAGACCACGATCATTCAGGCCCACCTGCTCCGCCGTCTTGCGGGTCAGGCCGTGAATCAGCCACGCCAGATCCAGGCCGCCCTGCTTGCGGTCCCGCGCCCAGTGGGTGAGCGTGCTGGTGGGGAAGCTGGCATTGCAAAGTGCGCCGCAGTGCGCGCCCGCATCCGACAGCCCGAACAGGGTGTGGGGGTGGGTCATCATGCTGCGGACATCGTCCAGATTGCCGTTGGTATAGTTCATGATTGGGAAATACAGCAGGTTCTTGCCGTCTTTTTCCAAAAGCAGGTCGAGGACCACTTCCTCCGGCCGCCGCCCTTCACGGGCGGCCCGCGCCGCAACGCTGTTGTCAGGGTGCGGCTCGTAATCCGGCGGATCCCCCAGCGGGAACATCTTGTGGAAGGCGCTGAGCAGGAAGTGCCCGAGCTTGTTCTGGGCATCCCACTCGATGCGTTCAGCCAGGAGCTTTTCCCGGACGGCCGGGTCACGCAGGGCCCGCACTTTCTCCTCCAGCGGTGCATTGCGCAGGGGTTTGAAAGCCGCGTGGACCAGGAAGGGGTTCAAGGTGACCGTCAGGCCCTGAATGACGCCGGTGGGCCGGGGTGGGACCTGACCGCGCATGTTAATGCCGTCGGCCTGGGCCTGACTGATGCCGGCCAGGACGTTGGTCCAGATATCCGGATGGCGATCATCCTGCTCGATGGTGAGCGACAGGGGCCGGCCGGAGGTTTCCGCCATGCCGCGGATGAGGCCGAACTCGGCGTCGAAGTCCCAGAAATCGGCGATGAGCTGAATCACGCCGCGGCCCGTGCCGCCGAGTGCTTTGGCAATGCCCCACAGTTCGTCCTGTTCGGCCTTGAAGGTGGGGGTGTGGTGGCCGGCCCGGTCGCGATGCTTTTCGGTCCGGGAGGTGGTAAAGCCGAGTGCTCCGGCCTCGATGGCTTCCACCACCAGCGCGCTCATGCGCTCCACGTCCTGGGGATTGGCCGGCTCCAGCTGGGCCGCCCGCTCGCCCATGACGTAGGCCCGCAGCGCCCCGTGGGGAATCTGCAGGCCGACGTCAATGGCCAGCGGCGACTGTTCCACCGCCGTCATGTACTCGGGGAAACTCTCCCAGTTCCACTTGATGCCTTCCGCCAGCGCCGTGCCGGGGATGTCCTCCACCCCCTCCATGAGCTGGATCAGCCAGGCGTGGCGCTCCGGCGCGCAGGGCGCGAAACCCACCCCGCAGTTGCCCATGACCACCGTGGTGACACCGTGGAAGGTGGAGGGTGTCAGGAAGGGATCCCAGGTGACCTGCCCGTCGAAGTGGGTATGGATGTCGACGAAGCCGGGGGTCACCAGTCGGCCCTTGGCATCGATCTCCTCGCGGCCAGCCGCAGATACCTTGCCCACGGCGCTGATGCGGTCGCCGTCGATGGCCACGTCACCCTCGAAGGGCGCGCCGCCGCTGCCGTCATAGATCAGACCGTTACGGATGACGAGATCGTGCATGGCTGCTCTCCGGGGAATTGGATCAACAAGCAAGGATGCACGTAACGCAGCAAGGGTTCAAACGCTCTCAGCAGCACTCTCTAAAGCGACAGCCAAAGCGAGAGCTATCCCCGTTCCAACGCGAGGGCCACCGCCAAAGGCTTCAGTTTCGAATTGTCATCGGGCCGTGATGACGCTTCCGCGGAAGCGCCATCACGATCACGGCTGAGGTCATGACACCGCAGGTCCGCGGCCCCCAACGCTTCCGCGGAAGCGCGGCTGCTTCGCTTCACGTTCTTGACCACCGCATTCGCACGGGCTGCGTTCAGCCGGGCTGCGCCTGGCCGAACCACATCCTGCCCAACAACGTTCATGCGGGCATGGGCCTGATCGAGGTCGTGGAGCAGAGGGTTGTGCCTGCGCCGCAGCGCTTCGAAACGGCGAATACCGTCGCGAAGCTGGCGTTGGAGCATCTGCAGATGGTCGTGGATTTCAACGATGCGATCACCAAGCTCCTCGGCGCTGTCCGTGGGGGCCTCTTCATCACGGCAATGCGCGCCAATCTCGGCCGGCTCGACGAGCTGCTAGACGAGGCGGGCGAACTCATCATCAGCCGTCGCGGTAAGCCCATCGCGCGAGTGCTGCCTATGTCGCAACATCGCCAACGGCCCAGTCACTCAGACCTTCGCGAACGCATAGCGAAATTGTCGAAGCCGTCGGCCAACGCCACCCGCGCTGAGCGCGATGAGCGCTGAGTGGCGCGCTTACCGCGGCGGCGTCAGCCATGGGCTTCGAAGTGGCCCAATGCTGAGGTGACGGTCGGATGTACGCCGGCGAGCCCAGCCGCTATCATCGACGGCCCCGAAAACTAATGAGAGAGAATTAACCACCATGGAGATCGCAGGCAGCAAGGGCATCTTCGTCGGCGGCGCCTCGGGCATGTGCCGGGCCACCGCTGAAATCTTCGCGCAGCGGGGCGGGCAGGTCGCCATCCTCGACCTCGAGTCCTCCGACGGCGAGGCCGTGGCCAAGGAACTCGGCGGCTTCTACATGCCCTGCAACGTGATGGACTACGAGGGCATGGAGAAGGTCATCGGCGCCGCCGTGGAGAAACTCGGCGGCCTGCACTTCTGCGTCAATACCGCAGGCGGTGGTGTGGCCAAGCGCACCCTGGCCCGGGACGGCGAGATGCATCCGCTGTCCGACTTCCAGCGCATCATCGACTTGAACCTCATCGCCAGCTTCAACATCAACCGCGTCGCCGCCAAGCACATGAGCGGCAACGAACCCAACGAGGAAGGCGAGCGCGGCTGCATGATCAACACCGCCTCCATCGCCGCCTTCGAAGGCCAGATCGGTCAGGTGGCCTACACCGCCGCCAAGGCC
>JAFIFJ010000071.1 GCA_020832085.1 Gammaproteobacteria bacterium
CACGTTGCTCGGATCCGGTGACATCGATCCGAAGGACGGACGCCATTCGCCCGTCTACCTCGATCTAGCGGGGCTGACGCCCTTGCTGGTGCAGGCCGCGGGCCGCGATGTCTGCCATGACGACAGTATCCGGCTCGCGGCCTCGGCCCGCGCTGCAGGGGTGTCCGTCACCGTCACCGAATACCCGGAGGCCGAGCACATCTGGATCCTCAATGGGCCGTGGCGCATCGAGTATCCGCAGGACTATCCGGGAAACCCTGCGATCCGCTGGGTCGACAGCGGCGCCGAAGCACCGGAGGCGGTCCCGGCGATGGACGAGATGGTTTCGTTCATCCGCCGGCACACGGGCGGTTAGGAATGCCTGCGCCGGCAGAGCTTGGGCGCAGTCACCTCGGGTAATCCCAACCTGACCTGGCACACGGCGAGCGGTTTCGTGCGCCTCGAGGGAGACAGAAAGGTTGTATGAAGATGCGAGCTGTCCTGTTGCGCATTCTGCTCGGATGGATCGCGGGCCTCGCACCGTGGTTGGCCATGAGTGGTTCACGACTGATGACTGGCAACTACGACAAGTTCTTCCGTTCCCCAGGGGAACAGATGGTCATCGAATGGCTGTTTCTCCTGATCGTGAGCGCAGTCGCCATCGCGGGCGCCGGAGCTTTCGAATGCTTCCGCAGCCTTCGCCGTGGCCTCCGGCCGATGCCTCCCGGATTCTGGACGACGGCGGTCATCGCCTTTGCGGCCCTACCGATCGCGTTCGGGACCATCTACTTCCTGATCATCCTTGGCGTGATCCTCGAGTTGGCCATGGGCAGAGCAATTCCCTTGCTCATCGTCATCACTGTCCTGGCGCTGCTCGGCGCCGGTTTGCAGATGCAGGCCTGGGCGGTGAAATCGGATGGGGCGGGCCATAGCTGAACTGGGTCGCATCCGCTGGACAGCCCAAGGCCGCTGATTCGAGGCTGAAATGCCCGAACGTTTCTGCTGCGTGCAAGTTTTCTTTGACATGGAGCAATGACCGCCTCTACTACGGCTATCACCGCAGCTGGTACGGCATCTGGGGTGCCTATCCCCTGGAGCGCGACATTGTGGAGCGCGAGGCGTACACGTTGCATCTGGACCTGGTCGACGCCGAGGCACAGCAGCTGGTCTGGGAAGGCATCGCCACCGGCAGCCTGACCCGCGAACTGCAACGGGAGCCAGGCCAGCACGCGGATCGCGTGATCGCGCAGATCTTCAGCGCCTACCCGTGGGATGCACCGCGACGCTGAGTTTCCGCTGCAGCAGCGGATCGCAGCAGCGCGGTTCCCCGTCATTGACCCCTCCCGAGCTGCCGGGCATGCTCGAAGCAGGCAGTTTCAGACCCGTTGTTCTTCCTATGTGCCACGCGAAACCTTCCCTCGCCGACGCTTGTGTCGTCGTGATCATGACCTTCCTGCTCGTCGGCTGCGGCGTGGGTATGACTGCGGCGCAACTCGATGCGAGCTATGAAAATGCCCTCGCTGCAACCGCAGAGCGTGCGCGTGGCGATCTTGGTGATGACCCTGAGGCGTTGGCCGAGGCGGTGGCGCGCGCGCAGCGTTTCTTCGAAGCGGTGACGCCGGAGCGGGTCCGTGAGCTCGCTGCGTCGACCTACGCCGAGGACGCCTACCTCAACGACACCCTCGCCGCGGTTCAGGGGTCGGCGGCGATCGAGGCCTACTTTCTCGAAGCGATGGAGAGCGCCGATGTGCTGCGGGTGGAGTTCCGCTCGACTGCCGTCGACGGCATCGACATCTACGTCCGCTGGCGCATGCACATGGAAATCCCGGCGCTGAAGGGCGGCGAGCCCTTGGTGAGCCACGGGGTGAGCCAGTTCCGCTTCGACGACGACCTGCGCATCCTGCTGCACAAGGACTTCTGGGATTCCGGAAGCGGCTTCTACGAGCACGTCCCGGTTTTAGGTCGCGTCATCCGCCGGCTGCGACCCTCGCACTGAGCACGATGGGGCGGCTGGCTGCGTCGCTACCCAGTCAGGCCACCGCAATCCGGAGTGGCTGGGCGATGGGTAAGGCGTCGGTGAGGTCATGGTGGCCCACCTCGGCAACGGCTACTTCGCGGAGAGCAGCTCGATGGCGTTTCGCGCCTGGATCCTGGCGCGGTGCGCCTCCACCGTAGCCGCGTAACGCAGGGCGCCCGCAGGCAGGGTGGGGCTGGAGGCGATTCGAGCAGGGCCGTAGTTGTAGGCCGCGAGGGCCCAGGTGGTGTCGTCATCGTGCCTGTCCAGCATCTCGCGCAGGTAGCGACCGCCGAGTTCGATGTTCAGGCAGGGCTTGTAGAGCTGCGTGAGCCGCTCGACGCCGAGATGATGCGCCGTTCCCGGCCACTGGATTTGCATGATGCCGTGGGCATTGGCATGGGAGCGGGCGTTCGGATCCCAGTTGCTCTCGGTGGCGGCCACCGCGAGCATCAGATCCAGCGGCACGTCGTGCAGCTCGGAGGCGGTCTCGAAGCAGGACTGGAACGGATAGGGGGGTCCAGCCGCGGCTGCGGAAAGGATCCCACACAGCACGAGCCCGAGCCCCAAGTTGCTTGCCTGCTTCATGGTCCCTCCACCTCCTTGGTCGCCGTGGACACCCCGCGTCATCACAAGGTGCGGCCATCGACGCTGCGCAACCGCGTGACGCCAGATTCGATGGCGAGCCGGATATGCCTTCTCAGTGACGGATGGCGCAACGTCACCGGGGCGGATATCACCAAGCGGACGATGCAATCTGCAGGCAGCCAGAGTCTGTGCGCTAACCCACTGCCTATGTGCGGTAGCATCCAGATGGGTTGCGGCGGAAGGCGACGAGAGGCGGCAGATCACTGAATCAGACCATGGCCGCTGACTGACCTACCGGCCTTCTCATCTTTAGCGGGCGTGGACTGCCCGAAGAATCGGGGCGTGGTGCTGCTCTGACCTGCTGCAATGCGGGCGTCGTTGCTGCGGCGAGGGTGACTGGAACCGTGCGATGGTGATCTACACGCGGGCACCTGCCCTGCGGTCGTCAACGCTGATCGGCTCCTAGGCGAAAGTGGCGATGCGATCGCGCAGCAGGTCCCGGAACTCCGCGAGGATGGCGTCCACGTCGTCGTCCTCCAATCCGAGCGCGAGGTCGATGGCAGCGCTGGCGAGGGTGCAGAGCAGCAGCGCTCTGCGCCGAACTGCTGCATGATCGCTTTCCGCGTCCAGCGCCAGCATGCGGTCGGCCACGGCATCGGCGAGACGTTCGTTCTGGGCGCGGTCGAGCTCCGCGAGCATGGGAATGGCCTGCACGCCGCTCCAGATCCGAACAATGGCCGGTTCACTGCGCAACTCCGTAACGATGGCATCGAAGCCCGCTACCGCCGCTTCAGAGAGTGCAGCGGGTGTATCGGCGGCCGCGATGCGCAGCTTGTACTCACGTTCGAAGCGCTCGAGGGGGGCCGCGACCAGAGTCCACAGCAGGGCATTGCGGTCGGGGAAGTAGTCGTAGATGAAGGCGATGGGGACCCCGGCTGCCTCGGCGATTTCGCGCACGCTCACCGCATCCACGCCGCGCTCGCCGATCAGCTCGCTGGCGGCAGC
>JAFIFJ010000073.1 GCA_020832085.1 Gammaproteobacteria bacterium
TCGTCGCTGAGCAGGGCATGGATCCGCGACAGCCCATGCGGCTGACTCAGTGTTCGCTTGATCTGATGCTGAGCCCACATGAGATCAAGCGTAGGCGGACCAATATCATTTGTCCAGCGCTACTTGTGGGTATTGGGCAGGACTAGGCCATGGGTGTACACAGGGCACTGTTGTAATCGCGAACGCGCCCGCACCGTCGCACACCCTCACGCCAAGATGCGCGGAAAACTCGGTTGAGGAAACCTCACCATCGTGACCGACTCTCCAACCTACTTCGTCTAGATGGGTTTGGGCCGCTACCTCGCTGGACACTGGAAACATAACGTACCAAACCAAAGCATAGTACGTACCTCCACTGAGGTCCGCTGCCGGACGATAGTGGAGTGTTGCTCTAGGTTCGGTGCCCATATCATATATTTGACTAAGTCGGGGTTCTTTCTCAATTAGGCTATTGACGTGATCTGCAGCCTTTTGGATCGCGGCGTCCTTCTCCATAGCTTCGCTAGGATCCATTATCCGGGTTGGTATGGATCTTGTACCCAAGATTCTCCGGAGGGTGCGTTGCTCCTCGCTGACAAGGAACCTGATAATGTTGTCAGTCGGAATACCATTGATTACACGCCGATAATGTAATTGACCCGGCATTTCCCGGTGGAATTCCAGGCTTTCGTTCGGCTCGAAACCCAACGCCATTTCCACGCTAGGAACAATCTGATCAATGTCGCGACGGTCTCGAACTTCCATTCCGTGCATAGACTCGGAGAGTCCCCGGAGCCCACGCCCCTTGTCGGATTTCTTAGTCTCCTCGACACCTTTTCCCTGGGGCGAAATCGCGCTGCCTTGTAAGCGGTGCATCTGCCCATCGGCGCTTTTGATCATCAGACTCAGAAAGAGACCCCAAACCATCAATTTCCATATCATATCTTCTCTCCATTATTACTAACTTATCTCACTACTACTTGTCGGTCCGAAAACGCACATAAACCAGCGCTCTCGAAGCGCGCGGTGCGCCGCCTTAACTCTTCCAATTGGACAGTCGGCTTCTCTTGCGCGCCTTGGATCTGCCGTGACCGACGCTTCTTCCGCCTGGACGTTGCCACGTCCCTGCAGATGTTGATGGCCATCTAAAGTGACCCACGAGTGGCCAACGCTTTTGACCCACCCTGAGGTGGCGATGATGCCACGAAGCCAACTACCGTCGCGGCCCTCAATGAGCAGACAAGGGCCGGGTGGTGAAGGAGTGGGTTGTGATTCACAAGATCAAGGCGATGCACGACGGGGGTCATGGTCTGTCCATCCGGGCGATCAGTCAGCAGCTGAACGTCTCCCGCAACACGGTCCGCAAGTACCTGCGCATGGACGAGCCGGCGATCAGCGAGGCCCAGCTCGATCGCAGCCGGGAGAAGCGGTTGGATGTCCACCGGGTCTACATCAAGTACCTGCTGGAAGAGTTTCCGCGCCTGAGTGCCGTCAAGGTGGCGCGCAAGCTCAAGGCCAAGGTGGGAGACGTCGGGGTATCCGATCGCTCCCTGCGGCGCTATGTGCGGGCGCTGAAGGAGATCGTGGCGGTCCGACAGGAACGCTACTACGCGCCGGTGCTGGATCTGATTCCGGGCGTCCAGTGTCAGGTGGACCCTGGTGAACTGCGCGGCGTGGCCATCGGCGGTGAGGAGCAGACGGTCTACTTCGTCGTCTTCGTACTGTCGTTCTCCCGACTGACGTACACCGCGGTGTCGTTCGAGCCCATCGATACGACCTGCTTCCTGCGCATGCACGATGAAGCCTTTCGCTACTTCGGCGGTGTGCCGGAGGAGTGTGTCTACGACCAGACCAAGCTGGTGGTCATCGAGGAGCAGTACCGGGAGTTGACGGTGAACCAGCGTTTCCACGCCTTCGCGACCGCCGCAGGATTCCGGGTCCATGCCTGCCGCGGCTACGATCCGGAGAGCAAGGGCAAGGTCGAAGCGGGCGTGAAATACGTCAAGCAGGACTGCCTTTACGGTGAGCGATTTCAGGACCGTGACGCCCTGCGCGGGCACGTCCTCGATTGGCTCGATGAGGTGGCCAACGTCCGCCTGCATGGCACCACGGGCCGACAGCCGCGGGAACACTTCGAGGCTGAAGAGCGTGGCCACCTGCGGCCGTATCTGACGCCGCCGTGTGTCGCTGTGCCGGCAGCCGGTCTGGCTCAGCGCAAGGTGGACAAGGTCGGGCTGATCTCCTGGTCGGCGAATAAGTATTCGGTGCCGATGGTCTATCAGCGGGGCACGGTGGGCGTACAGGAGGTCGAGGACGCCTTGGTGATCCATGACCTGGAAACCGGGGACGAAGTGGCCCGACACCCGCTGAGCCATGGCAAGGGTGAGCGGGTGCGCAACAACCACCACTACCGCGATCCCGCGCAGCAGGCGCGCACGCTGGAAGCGGAGATCAGGGAGCACCTGGGCCCCGATCTGGGCGAGCGCCTCTGCCAGGGGCTGAAGCGAACGTCACCGCGGATCTACAAGGATCAACTGGTGGCGGCGAGCAAGTTGGTCGCCGGCGCCGGCCCAGCGGAGTGCACGGTGCTGGAGCAACTGGCGGCTCGACAGCAGGTCACTGCGACGGGAATCAAGCGCTACCTGGAGGCCCACCACCAAGCCCGACAGCGTGGCCGCGAGGTCGACACCGACGTCGCGCCGGGCCAACACATCGGGGCGGATGGTCTGCTTGCTTACGGCTGTCTTGGCCAGTCGGCTGGCCAGGAGGAGGTGACCCATGGGGCAGCTTGAGCAGACCACCGCCCGGTTCCGAGGGCTGCGCCTGAATGCGACCGCCATGCGCTTGCCGGACCTTCTGGCCGACGCCGAGGCCAATTCAGTGTCCTACCTGGCCTTCGCCGACATGCTGGCGGAGCACGAGCAGCGTTGCCGGGATGGCAGGCGTGTCGAGCTCAACCGGCGCAAGGCCGGCTTCCCGTCCGACAAACGCCTGGAGGGGTTCGACTACCGGCACCAGACCACCATCACCAAGCGTCAGGTCAATGCGCTGCTGGACTTCGGATTCATCGACAACCGCGAGAATCTGGTGTTCATCGGCCCGCCGGGGGTGGGCAAGACCCACTTGGCCATTGGCATTGGTCAGAAGGCCCTCGAGGCCGGTTACAAGGTGCTGTTCCGCACCGCCCTAGATCTGGTCGAGGAGCTTGAGCTGGCCGAGATGAAAGGCGAGCTGAAGCGCCGGGTCAGCCAGCTGGCCAAGTTCGATGTCATCGTCATCGACGAGCTGGGCTACCTGCCGATGAACCGCCAGGCCCGCTACAACCTGTTCCAGCTGATCAACAGCCTCTACGAGTACAGGTCGGTGATCCTGACGACCAACAAGGACTTCACGAGCTGGGGTGAGTTCTTCCACGACGACAACGTCGCGGTGCCGATCATAGACCGCGTCATCCACCATTCGCACATCTTCATGCTTGGAGGAGAAAGCTATCGACTGAAGCAAAAAACCAACGGTTGATCTATGGAAGGTGGGTCAAAATTGTTGGCCGGAACTGGGTCAGAACTGATGGCCATTGACAGCAGATTCCGGCGTAACGCAAAACAGAAACCCCAAAGGATTGGTCTGGTCGCGTTATCTGATGCAATTGCTGGATGGCTCCGAGCCTTAGCAGTTCTGGAGCGCCTCTTTCCCGACGCTGTTCGCAGCGAAACTCGTCCCGAACATGATCCCCACCGCCGCGACCAAGAGCGCCATCGGTGCCGGCTTGGGCAGTTTTAATCCCCCCATCCATTGGCGTAGTCTTTTGTCCGTACCAGCCCAGCCCGACTGATCAACCTCTCTGGGGGGCCAGCCGACGAACGGCTGCCCTGATGGAATTACCGGAAATAGCACTCCCCATACACCCACTCGCCTCGCTCAGTGCGCGCCCCATCAAGCGGATAGGAAAAATAACGTGTCTTTTTCCTACCTGCCTGAAGCATGCCCAGCGGTTCCGCAACGGTCAACGACGTGTCCCTCCGATCCATAGTGATCGGCAGGGGAAAAATCTCACGCAGCATCGGGTCGGCTTCCTACAAGCCCGCGAGCCGATCGGGAATGTCGGTATCCACTGGCCAAGGGGAGCCCTTCACCGAGT
>JAFIFJ010000074.1 GCA_020832085.1 Gammaproteobacteria bacterium
CCCCTGCTGCAGCGCGCCAGCTGAAGTGGATCAGGCGGCCAGGGTCCGGATCTTCTGCACCATGGAGCGCAGGCCGTTACCGCGGGTGGGGGAGATGTGCTTGAGCAGGTCGAGGCGCTCGAAGTAGGCCTCCATGTCGAAAGCGCGAATGGCCTCCGGGGTCTGGTTGTTCAGGGCTGAAAGCACGATGCCGGCCAACCCGCGGACGATCAGGGCATCGGAGTCCACCACGAATTGCAGGCGGCCCGTTTCGGGATCGAGGCGGTGGTCGATCCAGACCTGGCTCTGGCAGCCGTGGATGAAGCGGTCTTCGGTCTTCAGTTCGTTCGGCAAGCCCGGCAGTTCCTTGCCGAGATCGATGATGTAGCGGTAGCGGTCTTCCCAGTCGTCGAAGAAGCCCAGGCTTTCCTCGATTTCTTCCGCATCGATGCTGCGCCCGAAGGGCACGGCGTCGAACTCCACCTCGGCGACGGTCATCCGTAGACACCGAGCTCGAGCTGGGCCTCCTCGGACATCATCTCCCGGCCCCAGGGCGGATCGAACACCAGTTCCACCGCCACTTCTTTCACGTTGGGGACTTTGCCGACCCGATACTTGATGTCGTCCACCAGCACCGGACCCATGCCGCAGCCCGGCGAGGTCAACGTCATGTCGATGGCCACGGTGTGACCCTCGATGCGGCAGGCATAGATGAGCCCGAGGTCCACCACGTTCACGGGAATTTCCGGGTCGTAGACCGTGCGCAAGGCTTCCCAGACGTTCTCTTCGTCAACCTCGTCGCCGTCCGCCTCACCGAAGTCGAAGGTCAGGGGTTCGAGGCCCAGGGCATCGGCATCGGTACCGTCGATGCGCGCTAAGTTGCCATTGACGTTGACCGTATAGGTGCCGCCCAGATCCTGGGTGAGGGTGACGAAGGTGTCCTTGGTGATGGTAATGCGGGTGCCGGCCGGCACCAGCCGCGCCGGGCAGTCGCGCTGCATCACCAGCATTCTGCGTTCCATGGGATCTCCTTCAGATCACCTGCGGATAGCCGGGGCATCGCCTTTGATGCCGGGGACTCGGATCGGCCCCCTTCGCTGCGCTCGGGAGCCTTTCCACCGGAAAGGCGCCGCGGCTATCCGAAATGTCAGACGGCGAAGCTCTCGCCGCAGCCGCATTCCACGGCCGCATTGGGATTGCGGAACTTCAGCACCGAGTTCAGGCCTTCCTTGACCAGGTCGATCTCCGTCCCGCGCACCAGAGGCAGAGCCTCCTGGCTGACGAAGACACTGAGGTCGTCGGCCACGACGAACTCCTGGTCGTCTGCCTCAGGCTCAATGACGTAGTCCACCTGATACATGAACCCGGAACAGCCGCTGTTCTTGACGCCTAAGCGCACCGCCCGGGCACCGGCCTTGGCCAGCTGCCGGTGGGCATGCGCAACGGCGGCCGACGACATGCGGACGCCGGTTTCGGTGGGATTGAAAGTTTCGACACTCATGCTGCGTTCTCCTCATCCGACATGCACCCGGAACACCGGGGGCGTCAGAGAAAGCTGCGAACCTTGTCCAGGCCTTCGATGAAACGGTCCACCTCATCGAAGGTGTTGTAGAGCGAAAATGATGCCCGCACCGTACCGGGGATACCGAAACGCTCCATCAGCGGCATGGTGCAGTGATGGCCCGTCCGGACGGCAATGCCCTGCTGGTCGAGCAGCATGCCCACATCGGTGGGGTGACTGCCAGCAAGCAGGAATGAGGCCACCGAGACCCGGCCCGGCGCCACGCCAACGCGGGTGATGTCATTCATGCCGGCCAGGGCGGCGTCCACGCGCTCCAGCAAGGCCTGTTCGTGGCAGGCTGCCGCGGCCCGGTCGATGCCGCCGAGCCAGTTGATGGCTGCACCAAGACCGATCACACCCGCTATATGGGGAGTGCCGGCCTCGAATTTCCAGGGCAGACCGGCATAGGTGGTGCCCTTGCTGAAGCTGACCCGCTCGATCATCTCGCCGCCACCCTGCCAGGGCGGCATGGCGTCGAGCAGGGCTTCGCGGCCATAGAGCACGCCGACGCCGGTGGGTCCGAACAGTTTGTGGCCGGAGAAGACGTAAAAGTCGGCATCGAGTTCGCGGACGTCCACCGGGAAATGATTCACGGCCTGAGCGCCGTCGATGAGCACCACCGCGCCGGCCGCGTGGGCCCGCTTCACCACCTCGGCCACCGGGTTGACCGTGCCCAAGGTATTCGACACGTGGGTCATGGCCACCAGCCGGGTGCGATCGCTGAGCAGCGCGGTCCAGGCCGCAAGGTCCAGTTCACCGCTGTCCAGCACCGGCGCCACGCGGATCAGGGCTCCGGTGGCCGCCGCCACCATCTGCCAGGGCACGATGTTGGCGTGGTGCTCCATCTCAGTGAGGAGGATTTCGTCGCCCGCACCGAGGTTGCTCCTGCCCCAGGCGTTGGCCACCAGATTGATGCCCTCGGTGGTGCCGCGGGTGAAGATGACTTCTTCCCGCTTCACGCCGCCCTTCGCTCCACCCTTCCCGCCAACAAGGAAGTTCGCCACATCCATGCGGGCCTGCTCGAAGGCCTCGGTGGCGCGATCCGCCAGCGCGTGGGCACCCCGGTGCACGTTGGAGTGATCGTTGCGGTAGTAGTGGGCAATGGCTTCGACCACGGCCTCGGGCTTCTGGGTGGAGGCGGCATTGTCCAGATAGACCAGCGGCTTACCCGCCACGGTCTGCTCAAGGATCGGGAACTCGCGACGGATGGCCAGCGCATCGAAGGCCGCGACGGTACTGGCGGGGCGGGCACTCATGCTACCGCTCCGGGCGCCATGAAGGCCGCTTCCAGGGCCGGGCGCACCGCATCCCGCACCGTCTCCAGGGGGAAGGCATCGACGACGCCGGCAAGAAAGGCAAAGCTCAGCATCAGCCTGGCTGCATCCTCTTTCACGCCGCGACTGCGCAGGTAGAACAGGCTCTTCTCGTCGAGCCGGCCGATGGTGGCGCCGTGGGCGCACTTGACGTCGTCGGCATAGATTTCGAGTTCCGGCTTGGCGTCGATCTCGGCGTCATGGGACAACAGCAGATTGCGGCTCGACAACTCCGCGGATGTCTTCTGGGCATCGGGATGAATGTGGATGCGGCCGTTGAGCACGGTCTTGGAGCGCTCACCGGCCAGGGCCCGAAAGACCTGATTCGAAGTGCAGTGAGGTGCCTCGTGTTCCAGGCACATCTGGGTGTCGAGATGGTTGCGGTCGCGGGTGAGCGTCGCTGCGCCCACCGTCACTTCCGCACCGGGCTCCGTGCAGTGAATGCGGATCTCGTTGCGCCGGAAGATCGACCCTAGCAGCGCCTGCTGCAGGTCGTAACGGCCATCCCGGGCCACGGCCACGTCCATGGCCGTGAGGGAGCGGGCGGCACCTGCATGGAGCTGGAGCCTCATGTGGGCCAGTTGCGCCGCGGCACCGATGCGAACTTCGATCACCGCATTGGTGAAGACCTGCGCCTGCCCGAGGT
>JAFIFJ010000083.1 GCA_020832085.1 Gammaproteobacteria bacterium
GGTATCGCTATCGGTATCGCTATCGGTATCGCTATCGGTATCGCTATCGGTATCGCTATCGGTATCGCTATCGGTATCGGTATCGGTATCGCTATCGGTGTCGCTATCGGAACCGGACCCGGAGTCACCATCCAACTCAAGATCAATTTCGATCCCGATCCCGATAGCGATCCCGATCCCGATCCCGAAATGGCCCCACCCGCCAGCCGTCTGCGACCGCCCCGCTCAACTCCCCGAAAGCGTCATCCCATCGATCAGCAGCGAGCCGCAGACAATGTTGCCGGGGCGCAGGGTGTCGTTGCCGATGGCATCGAGGTTGAGGAACATCTCCCGCAGATTGCCCGCCACCGTGACCTCCTGCACCGGATGGCTGATCTCGCCGTTCTCCACCCAGAATCCCGCGGCTCCCCGGGAGTAGTCGCCGGTCACGCCGTTGACCCCCTGGCCCATGAGCTCGGTCACCAGCAGCCCGCGACCGAGTCGGGCGAGCAGCGCCGGCAGATCCAGGCCATCGTCGCTGATGCGAAGGTTGTGGACGCCACCCGCATTGCCGGTGGTGACCAGACCCAGCCGACGAGCCGAATAGGCAGACAGCACGTAACTTGTCAGCTTGCCGTCGGCCACCAGATGCTTGGGCCGGGTGGCGACGCCGTCGCCGTCGAAAGACGCACTGCCAAGGGCCCGCGGCAGATGGGGGCGTTCCTCGATCTGAACCCGCTGTGGAAAAATCTGCTGGCCGAGCGCGTCCAGCAGAAACGAGGAGCGGCGGTAGAGATTGCCGCCGCTGATGGCGCTGACCAGATGGCCGAGCAGCCCGGCCGCAACGTCGTGGCTGAACAGCACCGGTACCCGCGCGGTGGGTACGGGCCGTGCTCCGAGCCTCGCGACGGTACGTTCGCCCGCCCTGCGACCGATCTCTTCCGCGGCCTCCAGCGCGGCCGGGGATCGATCCATGGTGAATGCGTAGTCGCGCTGCATGCCACCTTCGCGACCGGCAATCACGGCCACCGACAGGCCGTGGCGGGTGGCCAGTTCGCTGCCGATGAAGCCATGGCTGTTGCCGTAGGCGCGGCAGGAGCGGCCACTGTTGACGTTCGCGCCGTCGCTGTTGGTGATGCGCTCATCGAAACCGAGTGCCGCAGCCTCGCAGATCCGCGCCAGTTCCGTGGCCTCGCCCACGTCGATGTCCCAGGCATGGCAGAGATCCAGATCCGGCAGCGGACCGCCCGGCATGAGTTCAGCGTCGGCGAGCCCGGCGGCCGGATCTTCCGCCGTGTAGCGGGCGATGCTCAGGGCCTTCTCCACCGTGGCCGCGATGGCGTTCTCGGAGGAGTCGGAGGTGGAGGCGGATCCCTTGCGGCGACCTAAGTAGACCGTGATGCCGAAACCCTGGTCCCGGGTCTGCTCGACGGTTTCCACTTCGCCGTGACGGACGCTGACCGCAAGCCCCTCGGAGCGGCTCACCGCCACTTCGGCCGAGTCGGCACCCCGGGTGCGGGCGATCTCGAGAATGCGGGCCACGCGTTCCTCGAGCGCTGCGCGCTCCTGCAGCGTCGTTTGCTCGGAAGGCGTGGACCGCCCCTGCTCTTGCGTCATGCCCAAGCTCTCCTTGACGTAGAATGGCACTGCTCAAATCGCTGTTCGGAATCAGGAACGCCCGCATGGACGACCACGAAGACGAGGCTCCATCGAAATCGCAGATCAAGCGCGAGATGCACGCGCTGCGCGACCTCGGTGAGCGCATTACCCAACTGTCCCCTGCCGAGCGCCGGACCCTGCCCCTCGGGACACGGATGCAGGCAGCTCTGGTCGAGTTCGACCGCCTGCGCGCCCGGGAAGCCCGGCGCCGGCACCTGTCCTTCATCGGCAAACTCATGCGCGAGGAAGACCTCGACGCAGTCCGCACCGGCCTCGAAATGCTCGATGCAGCCAGCGCGCTCCACGCCCGGGCCCTGCACAGCCTCGAAGCCTGGCGCGATGCCCTGATCGAAAGCGACGATCACCTGGCCGCCTTCATCGATCGCTACCCCGAGGCCGACCGTCCCCATCTGCGCAACCTCATCCGCAGCTGCCGCCGCAGCGGGGAAAGCGAGCCCAGCGACGGCGCCCGCCGGCACTACCGTGAGCTTTTCCGCACTCTGCGGGAAACCGTGCAGCAGTCCGGCAAACCGGCCGAGCCACCACCGGGGTGAGGCCCGGCAGCGCTGCCCGCCCGATCAATGGGCCGTGCCGCCGACGGTGACCGCGTCCACCCGCAGGGTGGGCTGACCGACGCCCACCGGTACGGACTGACCGTCCTTGCCGCAGACCCCCACGCCCGAATCGAGCCCGAGATCGTTGCCCACCATGGAGATGCGATTCATCACGTCCGGACCGTTACCGATCAGGGTCGCACCACGCACCGGTGCGGTGACCTTGCCGTCCTCGATCAGATAGGCCTCCGTGGCCGAGAACACGAACTTGCCGGAAGTGATGTCCACCGATCCGCCACCGAAATTGACGGCATAAAGGCCGCGCTTGACGGAGCCGAGAATCTCCGCGGGATCATGACTGCCCGCCAGCATGTAGGTGTTGGTCATGCGCGGCATGGGCAGGTGTGCATAGGACTGCCGCCGGCCGTTGCCGGTGGGCGCCACACCCATCAGGCGGGCATTGTGCTTGTCCTGCATGTAACCGCGCAGAATCCCGTCTTCGATCAGCACCGTGCGCCCGGTGGGCGTGCCTTCGTCGTCCACGGTGAGGGAGCCACGCCTGCCGGCGATGTTGCCCTCGTCCACCACCGTGCAGAGCTTCGACGCCACCTGCTCGCCAATGCGGCCGGCAAAGGTGGACGTGCCCTTGCGGTTGAAATCACCTTCCAGACCGTGGCCCACCGCCTCGTGCAGCAGCACTCCCGGCCAACCGGGCCCGAGCACCACGGGCATGGTTCCCGCCGGTGCCGCGACGGCATCGAGATTGACCAGCGCCGAGCGTACCGCTTCCTCGACCCAGGTCAGAGCCAGGTCGTTGCTGAGGAACATGCCGTAGTCCAGCCGGCCGCCACCGCCCGCCGCACCCCGCTCCCGGCGCCCCCCCTGCTCGGCAATCACCGAGACGTTGCAGCGCACCAGGGGTCTGACATCCGCCGCCAGGGTGCCGTCACTGGCCAGCACCATGACCACTTCGTGCACGGCAGCGAGGCTCACGCTGACCTGCGTGATGCGGGAATCGAGGGAGCGGGCATGGCTGTCGAGGCGATGCAGCAGCGCGATCTTGTCGGCATCGGGCAGGCTCGCCAGGGGATCGTCACCGCTGTAGAGGGGTGCCGGCAATTGCCGACCGCCAACGGCTACGGCCTTCGGCTCGGCCCCGGAACGTGCGATCTGCCGCGCGGCGCCGGCAGCCTGCTCCAACGCCGGTCGCAGCAGTTCGTCGGAGTAGGCAAAGCCGGTCTTCTCGCCACTGATGGCGCGGACGCCCACACCCTGATCAATGCTGAAATGGCCGTCGCGGACGATACCGTCCTCCAGCGCCCAGCTTTCGCTGCGGCTGTACTGCAGGTAGAGATCCGCATAGTCGATGCGCGGTCCGAGCATGCTGCCAAGCACATGCTCCAAGGCATGCTCGTCGAGTTCCGCGGGCGCCAGCAGGCGCTCCCGGACCAGGTCCCAGGCATCGGTCACGTATCACTCTCCTCAGGTAAAACTTGGGGTACGAACTCATCCGGCCAGAAGAAGGGATCCTCCAGCAGCCAGTCGAGGTCCGGAGCATCTCCGGGCGTCATTCGAGCCGGCAGGTCCACTTCATCGGCAAAAATGCTGACGAAGGTCACCTCCGGCTGATCCAGGTTACCGCGAAGTCGATAGCGGGCGCTGGAGAATCGGTCGATCTGATCGCGGAACACCCGTTCGGCCACCAGCACGCCGGCGCCTGTGATGGGATTCGCCAGCAGGATCGCGTAGGCAGCATACCAGGGCAGGTTCCGGCTCACCGGCAAGGTGACGATGATGTCCCCATCGAGTTCCTGACTGATCACGTCCAGTTCCGCGGCAATGCGGAAGCTGCTGCTCGGACCGAGGATCTTCATGGGCCTGGCGCTGCGCACCATGCCCGAGTCGAAATCCAGGACACCGTCGATCTCGTCGAAGGCCATGCCACGGCGATAGACATCGCTGAAATCCAGGCGCATGCGCCGGGCAATGGCGGCGAAATTGAACAGGCCGATGACGCGCAGCGGGCCGGCACCGGCGTCGACCTGCACAAAGCGACCACGATCCACTTCGAAGTGAACGCGTCCATCGAGGGCACGCGCGGTCAGCTCGGCGGGACCGCCCGGCCAGGCCAGATCCATGCTGAAGGAGAACGTTTCCGCGTCCAGGGTCGGCGCCAGTCCCCACTGCTCGAGTACATCGCTGGACTCCACACCCGATATGCGGCCCTGATAGCGCGTCTGCGGACGGACGCCAAAACGCCACTCGAAGCGGGAACGACCCTCCGCGTCGGCACCAATCTTCAGTCCCCGCAGATCGGCCTCGATGTGATCCACCACCAGCAGATCGGTCTGCGGGCGCAGTTCGAAGCGCAGCGATCCCACCTCACGCCCGCCCCAGATCAAGCGCTCCACATTGAAGTTCATCGCCATGACGCGGGCCGGGTCGAAGTCGGATGCGGCGATGACTTCGACGCCGTTTGCAGTGTCGGCCAGGGGCCAGCGCAGGCGCTCGAGTTCCACCAGCAGCGGCTCGTCGATGACCGCCAGCAGCCGCCCCGCCACCGGCTCGCTGTCGATTTCCACCTCGGTCGCCAGGGTCGTTCCGCTGACGCGCAGCGCTGCCGGGCCCAGCTCGACGCCATCGAACAAGGTGTTCTGAAAGTCCAGATCCACATCGAGATCTGCCGCCGTGCGGCTGCGGGTCCGGGGCCGTCCGCGGGCAACGGCGGCAGCCTCGATGGCGGACAGCGCCGTGAACCAGGCGCCGAGGTCGATGTGTTCGATGTCGCCACGGACGATCAGACCTGCCTCGGGAAGTTCGGGCATGGCCGTCCCCAGCCCCATGGTTCCGGACACGAAGTTACGCTCTCGTACCCGGAACGCTCCGCTGTGCCCGCCCCAGTCCACCGCCAGCGACCAGTCCGCGTCACGATCGGCGAGGAAGCGCAGCCGCAAGGGCCCGTCACCACCAGCCAGGGGCGCCGGCAATCCTGTCGTGACCGCCTCGGCGTCGGAGGCGAGTTCGAGCACCACGCTGCCCTCCGCGTCGATCTTCAACGCCGCCCGATAGTCGAGTTCGCCCCGGGCGCCTTCCAGGGTGTCCACGGTGGTCCATGCGGCCAGCCTGGCGGCGTCGGCGCGACCGTCGAAGTCGAGGTGCACCTCGGAAGCCCCCGGCAGCATGGTCGTCGTCAGCTCTGCCGTGACCGGTCCACCGAACATCTCACCTGCAAGCCCGGAACTGCTGAGGATGCCTGGATGACGGTAGTCGAGCCGGCCGCGCACGGCATCGACGTCGAGATTGAGCATGGGCACCCGCAGCGAGTCCACCGCGAGCTCGACCCCGATCCGGACATGCTCGAGAGGGCTGCCGTCCAGGGGGATGGCGAGTTCGTAGTCGAGACCCACCCGCCCCGAGGCTTGCCACCCCGCCAGGCCGGCCACCAGTCCGGTGTCCACATGCATGGCTTCGAGAAAGGCCAGCCCCGCGGCAGCTTCAGAGTGGCCGCCACCGGCCACCTCGAGCGCCCCGGGTGTGGCGTCGAGCCCGTCGAGGCGCAGGTCGATGTTGCGCAGATCCAGCCCACCGAGTTCGCCCGCCTCAAGCTGCGCAGTGAAGGCGCTGCGCTCGACCAGCAGGCGGCCCGCCACGTCCCTTCCAAGGGGCCAGCGGGGATCGAAGGCCAGCGTCGCGTCACTGATTTCGAAGAACAGCTCCGGGCGCAGGGGACCGCTGCGCAAATGGGGCAGCAGCAGTCCGCTGATCACCACGCCGCCCGAGTCCATGCGCCCTCCGCGGATGGCATTGACCAGCCACCCGCGCAGCGCAGGCGGCAAGCGCGCCGGCAGGAACTCGGGCGTGCGGCTGGCATCGGCGCTCTCGATGCCTATCATCAGACCCAGACTGCGCTCCTGCTCGTCCGCGGGCAGATGCAGCGCGAAGGCGCCATGGACATGGACGTCGTCCGAGACGATCTCGATGTTCCTGCCCTCGACCGCGACCACGCCCGGTGCGAAGGCCAGATCCACCCGACCGCGGCCGCGGTCATAGTCCCAGGCTTGAAGAAAGACGTCGGGAAAGTGCAGGCCGAAGGGTCCACTGTCGAGATCGATCCAGCCCCCGCCTTCGTAAAGCACCACGTCGAGGTCCGCATCCGAGATTCCCGGCGCCCCCTGAAAGGGCTGCAGATGCAGGTCGTCCACCCGGGCCTGCAGGGCGAACCGGCCGCGTCCGGCCTCGATGTGCAGGCGTGCATCGCGCACTTCGCCTTCCGGCGCCAGGCCGGCGAGCCAGCGCTCCGCCAGGGCCGGCACCCGCTGCGTGCTCTCCAGCAGACGCAGCAGCGGCGTGCTGGCGAAGCGCTCGGCCAGGATGCGGATCTCCACTCCGGCATGGCCGCTTTGCCAATTCACGTGAAGGCCGTCGAGATCGAGTTCCACGTCATCCACCTCGGCACTTCCCCGCAGCAGCCGCAGACGGCCGCTGGGGGCACCGAGGCCACGGGCCTGCAGTCCCACGTCCACGCTCGCCAGTCGCGGCCCGGCGACGAAGTCCAGCTCTGACGCGCGGGCTTCGATGACCAGTTCGACTCCGGTTTCCGGATGCAGATCTCCCACCACCGAAAGCGCATCCAGGGTTCCTTCGACCAGTGGCAGGCCCGGCAGCCAGCTCAGGGTGGCCGCCCCGATGCTCAGGTCCGTGAGTTCCACCCGGAACCGGCCCCGGGGCAGGACGTTGCCGAAAGGATCCCCTGCAAGGCGGTAGAACAGGGTGCCCCGGGAGCGCGGCGCATCCGCCGTCGCACGATAGCCGAGCTCCACGTGGCCCCGGCCCTCACCGCTGCGGTGTTCGAGCACCCCGCCGATGGACAGGGATTCGCGGCTGCCAGTCTGCGGCCGATGGATGTGGATCTCGCCGGACTCGATGGACACGTAACCCGCAGTCTGGAAGAAGCGCAGGATGTCGCCGATGGCGATATCCGCCTCCACCACGCCGCCGCGCAGGCGCAGCTGACCGTCTTCGCTGCGCTCGAGTTCCAGAGTGACCGCGTCGAGCACCAGCGCCGCAGGCACCAGGGTGCGGCGGAGGAGGGAGCGCAGGACGTCGATCTCGAGCTGGATCCGCTGTGCCGCCATGGCCACGTCACCATCCGGCGGTCGCAGCCGGACCCCGTGCACGTCGACGATGGGATGCAGCACCTGGAAGCGTCCTGCGAGGCTGTCGATCTCCACTTCCAACCCGAGCTGGGCCGCGAGCTGCTCCGCCACCAGCTGTTCCGACCCGGCCAGCTGATGAACCATGACCCGACCGGCCAGGGTCACCAGGGCCACCACCAGGAAGGTCAGCAGCAGCAGCCATGCGGCAAGGGCCGGCAGCCAGCCTCGAAGGCCGGAGCGGGAGGGATCAGGAATCGGATGGTCGTTCGCAGACACGGCGGGGCTCAGGTCAGGTTCTGCATCAACACCACGTCGAACTCCTCGACGCCATAGCAGGGTTCAACCTGGAAGCGGATCGGCTGACCGATGCGCGTCGCCAAAGCGGCGACATCAGCTGCATTCTCGTCGAGCAGGCGATCCATCACCCGCCCACCCGCACGCACCAGGTAGGCGCCACGAGGAACCGGCTCGGTACGCTTGGCCGCATCCCGCAGTATGGACCGGAAGATCTCGTGGCAGGTGGATTCCGGAGTCCGCGCCATGCCCCGGCCCCGACACTCGGGGCAAGGCTCGCAGAGCTGCTGCAGGAGGCTCTCGCGGGTGCGCTTACGACTCATTGCCACCAGCCCGAGGTTGGAGAATCCGGAGATGCGGATGCGTGCCGGATCGCCTTCGCTGGCCTTCTCCAGGACCCGCAGCACCTGCCGCTGGTGTTCGGGATCCACCATGTCGATGAAGTCGACGATGACGATGCCGCCCAGGTTGCGCAGGCGCAACTGCCGGGGCACGGCCGCCGCCGCCTCCAGGTTGGTGCGGAACACCGTTTCCTCCAGGGTATGCGCGCCGACGTAGCCACCGGTGTTGACGTCGATGGTGATCATGGCTTCGGTCTGCTCGATTACCAGATAGCCCCCGGACTTCAGGGGCACCTTGCTGTCCAGCGCGCGACGGATCTCATCTTCGATGCCGAAACGCTCGAACATCGCCACCGCCTCATCGTGCAGGTGAAGGCGATCGCCGATCTCCGGCATGAAGCGGCTGACGAAGCGCCGCGCACGGTCGAAGGTGGCAGCGCAATCGATGCGGATGGCCGCGACCGACGGCGACACCAGATCGCGGATGACGCGGATCTGCACCGGCAGTTCCTCGTAGACGAGGCCGACACCGCTGCAGGCACGCTGATAGCCGTCGATGCGCTCCCACATCCGGCACAGGAAGGTGAGGTCCTCCCGCAGTTCGTCGGCGCCAGCACCCTCGGCGACGGTACGCACGATGAAGCCATGATCGCTGGCCGCCTCGCTGCGGATCCCGTTGACCATCGCGCGCAGGCGTTCGCGCTCCTCCTCGTCTTCGATGCGCTGGGACACGCCCACATGCCCGCTGCCGGGCATGAGGACGAGCAGCCGCGAAGGCAGGGCAATCTGGGTGGTCAGGCGGGCGCCCTTGCTGGACAGCGGGTCCTTGGCCACCTGCACCAGGACCACGTCCCCCTCCCGCAGCAGCTCGGTGATGCAGGGCTCCCGTTCTTCCACATCGCTGCGGATGCCGGGCTGAAGGTCACGAACGTGGAGAAAACCCGGGCGGGCCAGGCCGATTTCGACAAAGGCCGCCTGCATACCCGGCAGGATGCGCGCCACCCGGCCCCGGTAGAGATTGCCGGTGACGCTGCCACCGGTGGCGCGTTGGAGGTGCAGTTCCTGCAGGCCGCCGTTCTGGACCAGGGCGACCCGGGTCTCGAACGGATTCACGTTGATGAGGACTTCTTCCTTCATCACGGTGTGGTGGACTCCCTTGCCAGCGGACTGGCGTGATCTTCGTGACAGCTTAGCAGGCTATGGCATCGTGTTTTGCAGGCGGCAGGCGGGCGCAAGACAGACCGCAGCCAGCCCTCGGGGCAGGACGGTGTCCTGGCTCCGCGGCCGTCAGGCCTGGCGGTAGCGCCAGCAGTCCACGCCGGCAGCGGTCAGCAGGCGTTCCGTCTCCAGCAGCGGCAGGCCCACAACACCGGAATAGCTGCCTTCGATGCGCAGGACGAAGACGCTGCCGATGCCCTGGATGCCATAGGCCCCGGCCTTGTCAGCCGGCTCGCCCGTATCCCAGTAGCGCGCAGCTTCAGCCATGCTGATAGGGCGAAACACTACGGTAGTGCGACTGACCTCAGTCTGAATGCTGCCCGCCGCCACCACCGCCACCGCTGACAGGACCTCGTGGGCGCGTCCAGAGAGACGGGCGAGCATGTCGAGCGCTTGCGTCCGGTCCGCGGGTTTGCCGAGCGCCACGCCGTCCACCGCCACCAGCGTGTCCGCGCCGAGTACCGGCAAGGCTGCGCCGGCCAACTCCCTGCCCGCCAGCGCCTTGGCCTGCGCCAGCCGCCGCAGCAGATCGACCACGTCCTCCCCGGGCCGTGCCGCCTCGTCCACATCCGGGCTGACGCGGCTGAAACGGATCCTCAGCTGGGCCAGCAGTTCCGCCCGCCGGGGCGAAGCGGAGGCGAGGACGATCTGAGCTGCCGGATGATTCATGGAAAAACCTGACTGTGGATGACGATGCCCGTGGGAACGCTTCAAGCAATGCGGAACCGCCGCCGCAGGGCACGCAGGAGCGTGAAGGCCGGCGGCCACAGCAGGGCGCTGGTCAGGGCCGGCAGCAGAACCATGGGTGTCCAGGTCGCCCCCCGGGTGAGTACGTCAGCCCAGAATCCCAGCAGCCGCGCCAGGGCAATGGCGACGAAGACGATGAGCGCCTGCTGAAAGAGTGAATACATGCGCAGCCGTTCGTACATGGACAGTCCCACGAACGCCACCAGGACGAACCCCAGGGCGTGCAGTCCAAGCAGGGTACCGGTCAGACTGTCCACCAGCAGGCCGAGGACCCAGGCGGTGAGCATGCCCACCTGCTGGGGCACTGCCATCACCCAGTACAACAGCACGATGGCACCCCACTCCGGCCGCAGCCAGGCCAGGATCTCGGGGGTCCCTACCGGCAGCCGGACGGCGGTGAGCAGCAGCGCCAGCAGCAGCGTGGACCAGATCACCAGGGTATCGGGGAATTTCACGGCCCGGCCTCGTCTTCCCCGGCCGTGGTACCCGCCGGTGGAACGGTCAGCAGCATGTCCGGCAGCACTCCGGCCTCAGGCCGTGCCACCAGACCCAGATGGCGGCTGCGTTCGAGCTGGGCCAGGGGCCGGGCGCGAATGCTCAGGAAGGGCTCACCGGGTTCGAGTTCGACGCTGTAAACCACTGCCACCGGGTAGCCCGAGGGAAAGCGGCCGTCCAGACCCGAGGTCACCAGCAGATCGTCCACCCGAACGTCCGCCGTTTCGGGCACGTGCCGCAGTTCAAGCCGGGCCGCGTCACCGGTCCCGTGCAGCAGCGCCCGGTAGTCGTTGCGGTTCACCAGCACCGGGGTCACGTGGGTCGGATCGGTGATCAGCAGAACCCGGCTCGAATGGCGGCCCACCTCCACCACCTGTCCCATGAGGCCGTCGGAATCCAGCACCGGCTGGCCTTCGAACACCCCATGCAGATCGCCCTTGCCGAGAATGAGGCTGCGCGCAGTGGGATCCGGCACGATGCCGATCACCTCGGCGAACAGCACCCTGCCTTCGACCCGGGAGGAAGAGCCGAGCAGCGCCCGCAGGCGCTCATTCTCCTCGAACAGGGCGTGAGCCCGCTGTGCCTCCAGGGACAGGGTCAGCAGCTGCTGCCGCATGCTCAGGTTGTCCTGGTGCAGGCGAACGTAGCCGAGCAGGATCTCGGTTGCCGCATAGGGCTGATCGGTGACCACGTACAGCGGCGCGGTGGCCGTGACCAGCGCACTGCGTATGACGTCGAGCCAGCGGGTCTGATGATCCGCCACCATCAGGACCAGCGACAAGAGCGCCAGGGCCAGCGCCTTGTAGCCTGTGAACGAGCGTTCGAGGAACAGCGACTTGATGGTTCACTCCCCCCCGACAGCCATGCCGGCCAATCGGATGCAGCGTCAGTCGCTGGACAGGAGATCCAGCGACCCGAGTTCGTCCATCAGCTCCAGCGCCTTGCCGCCGCCGCGGGCGACGCAGGTGAGCGGCTCTTCCGCTACCAGCACCGGCAACCCGGTCTCCTCGGCGATCAGCAGTTCGAGGTCGCGCAGCAACGCACCACCGCCCGTCAGCACGATACCCGACTCGGCAATATCCGCTGCGAGTTCCGGCGGCGTCTGCTCGAGAGCGTTCTTCACCGCCTGGACGATCATGGACAGCGGTTCCTGCAGCGCCTCGAGAATCTCATTGGAATTCAGCGTGAAGCTGCGTGGCACCCCCTCGGCGAGGTTGCGGCCGCGAACATCGATCTCGCGGACTTCCTTGCCCGGGAAGGCGGCCCCGATTTCCTGCTTGATGCGTTCTGCCGTGGCATCCCCGATCAGGCTGCCCTGGGTCCGGCGCACATAGGCGATAATGGCTTCGTCGAAACGATCACCGCCGACCCGCACCGACTCCGAATAGACGATGCCGTTCAAGGAGATCACAGCGATCTCCGTGGTCCCGCCACCGATGTCCACCACCATGGTGCCGATGGCTTCGTGAACCGGCAGGCCGGCGCCGATGGCCGCAGCCATGGGCTCTTCGATCAGCCAGACGTCGCGGGCACCGGCGGAGAGGGCCGATTCCTTGATCGCTCGGCGCTCCACGGCCGTAGCCTTGCCGGGCACGCAGATCAGCACTCGCGGACTCGGCCGGATGAACGAGTTCTGGTGCACCTTGGCGATGAAGTGCTTGAGCATCTTCTCGCAGACCTGAAAGTCGGCGATGACGCCATCCTTCAGCGGTCGGATGGCGGTGATATTGCCCGGCGTACGCCCGAGCATGCGTTTGGCGTCGGCACCCACGGCAGCGACGAGTTTGGTGTTGTTGTGCTGGCGAATGGCCACCACAGACGGTTCGTTGAGGACAATACCCTCACCACGAACATAAATGAGGGTGTTCGCCGTACCCAGGTCGATGGACAAGTCCCTGGAGAACAGCCCCCTGATATTCTTCAACATTGAGTGGTTTGTACCCCATTAGGGAGACTGGCGGAATTGCGCCGAACTCTAGCAATGGCAGGGCTGCCGAGCAAGACGAAAATATGATAATTTCCGCGACCTTGCGATGGTGTCCCCAACCACGGATCAACTTTCAGGGTCGGGTGCTCACCGATGACCGGCGAGCTTGTGGCCCCATTAGTTTCGGAACTTCAGCATGGCAATCGACGCAGAACAGGTCCGGCGCATCGCCCACCTGGCAAGAATCGGTTTAGCCGCCGACGAGGCCGACCGCTACATCGACGACCTCGAGTCTATCCTGACCATGGTCGAACGTATGCATGCCGTGGACACTTCAGGCGTCACTCCCCTGGCCCATCCCATCGACGTCTCTCAGCCCCTGCGGCCGGATCGGGTCACGGAATCGGACCAGCGCGATGCCTATCAGGCCGACGCCCCGGCTGTGGCCAACGGCTTCTATCTGGTCCCGCGGGTGGTCGAATGACGGCGCTACCGGACACCCTGGGCGGAGCAGCCAGGGCACTGGCCAGCGGCGAATTGAGCAGCCGAGACCTGGTCAGCAGCTGTCTGGCTCGCATCGAAGCTGGGCAGCACCTCAACGCCTTCGTCAGCATCGATGCCGAGCGTGCCCTCGAGGCCGCAGCAGCCGCCGACAACCGCCCCGCTGCGGATCGGGGCCCCTTGAACGGCCTGCCCATCGCCGTGAAGGACATCTTCTGTCAGACCGGAGTCCGCACCACGGCCGGCTCACGCATGCTGGAGCACTGGCGCGCACCTTATGACGCGACGGTCATCGAGCGACTGGCTGCAGCCGGCGCCGTGCTGCTCGGGAAGACCAACATGGACGAGTTCGCCATGGGCTCGTCCGGCGAGAACAGCTACTTCGGTGCCACCCGCAATCCCTGGAACGAGAACCATGTACCCGGCGGGTCATCATCCGGTTCAGCCGCAGCCGTGGCCGCAGGCATGGTGCCGGCAGCCCTGGGCACCGACACCGGCGGATCCATCCGCCAGCCCGCAGCGTTCTGCGGTCTGACAGGCCTGAAACCCACCTACGGCCGGGTATCCCGCTGGGGCATGATCGCCTTTGCCTCGTCCCTGGATCAGGCCGGCCCGATGGCCTGGGACGCAGCCGACCTGGCCCTGCTTCTGAACGTGATGGCAGGCGTCGATCATCGCGACTCCACCAGCGTCGACGAAATCGTTCCCGACTACACCGCCGGGCTGACTGCTTCAGTCCGTGGCCTGCGCATCGGCCTGCCCGGCGACCTGCTCGGTGCAGACGTGAACGCCGAGGTGCGCGCGGCCGTGGACGCCAGCCGCAAGGTCTTCGAGAGCCTCGGCGCCAGCATCGTGCCAGTGTCTCTGCCCACTGCGCTGGCAGGCGTCCCGGCCTACTACGTGCTGGCGCCGGCGGAGGCCTCGGCCAATCTCGCGCGATTCGACGGTGTCCGCTTCGGCCATCGCTGTGCCGACCCGCAGAGTCTCGAAGACCTCTATCTGCGCAGCCGCAGCGAGGGCTTCGGCGCCGAGGTCAAGCGCCGCATTCTCACCGGCACCTATGCGCTCAGCGTGGGCTACTACGACGCCTACTATCTGCAGGCGCAGAAGATCCGGCGACTGATCCGGGACGAGTTCCTCGCGGCGTTCCGCAATGTCGATGCGATCCTCGCACCCACCACGCCGTCCCCGGCATTCGCCCTCGGTGAGAAGACCGACGACCCGGTGGCCATGTATCTGCAGGACGTCTTCACGATTCCCGCCAACCTCGCCGGCATTCCCGCGCTGTCGATGCCCGCCGGCATGACCGACGGCCTGCCCCTGGGCGTGCAGCTGCTCGGCCCGCACTTCGGCGAAGGGAAGCTCCTGCAGCTGGCCTATGCCTTCCAGCAGGCCACCGACCACCACCTGCGACGGCCCGGGAGCGCAGCAGCATGAGCCAGTGGGAAACCGTCATCGGACTCGAAGTTCATGTGCAGCTCGCCACCGCGTCGAAGATCTTCTCCGGTGCCGCGAATCGCTTTGGCGCCGAGCCCAATCGCCAGGCCAGCGCCGTGGATCTCGGCCTGCCAGGCGTGCTGCCGGTGCTCAACGAGGCCGTGGTGCGCATGGCCATCCGCTTCGGTCTCGCGGTGGACGCGGAGATCGCCGGGACCACGCAGTTCGCCCGCAAGAACTACTTCTATCCGGATCTGCCCAAGGGCTACCAGATCAGCCAGCTCGACCACCCCATCGTCGGCCGGGGGCATCTCGACATCATCGTTCCCGGCAACGACGGCGACACGGTGAAGACCATCGGCATCACCCGCGCCCATCTCGAAGAGGACGCCGGCAAGTCCATCCATGATCAGGTGCCGGGCCTCACCGCCGTGGACCTGAACCGCGCCGGAACGCCGCTGCTGGAAATCGTTTCGGAACCAGACCTGCGCAGCGCCGCGGAGGCGGTGGCCTATCTGCGAGAGCTGCACGCCATCATCCGCGATCTCGGCATCTCCGACGGCAACATGAACGAAGGCTCCATGCGCTGTGACGCCAACGTTTCCATTCGGCCGCGCGGCGAGTCCAAGCTCGGAACCCGGACCGAGATCAAGAACCTGAACTCCTTCCGCTTTCTCGAAAAGGCCATCGAGTTCGAGGTCGAGCGGCAGCAGGAGATTCTGGAGTCAGGTGGGCGCATCAGGCAGGAGACCCGTCTCTACGACGCCGAGCGCAACGAGACGCGTTCCATGCGCAGCAAGGAGGAGGCGGAGGACTACCGCTACTTCCCGGACCCCGATCTACTGCCGGTGACCATCACGCCTGCGCAGATCGAGGCGGTACGCGCCGAGATGCCCGAGCTGCCCCGGGCCCGTCGCGAGCGCTTCATGAAGCAGTATGGCCTGTCCGGCTACGACAGCCGCATGGTGGCCTCCGACCACGCCACGGCGGCCTACTTCGAAGCCTGCGTCGCCGTGGCCGGCGATGCCAAACTCACCGCGAACTGGGTCATGGGCGAACTCGCCAGCGTGCTCAACCGGGAGGAGAAGGACATCGACACGGCGCCGGTGGCACCCGCTGCCCTCGGCAGGCTCATCAGCCGCATTCAGGACGACACCATTTCCTCGAAGATTGCCAAGACAGTCTTCGAAATTATGGTCACGGACGGCGGCGAGGCTGACGCCATCATCGAGGCGCGCGGACTGCGTCAGATGTCGGACAGCGGCGAACTCGAGCGGCTGGTGGACAGCGTCATTGCCGACAATCCGGATCAGGTGGCCCAGTACCGGGCCGGCAAAACCAAGCTGCTTGGCTACTTCGTCGGCCAGATCATGAAGGCCACCGGAGGCAAGGCCAATCCGGGCCAGCTCAACGAACTGCTGCGGGCGCGCCTGGACGGAGGCTCCTGAACCGGCCTATCGCGTTGAGGCAGCGGGGCGCGACTGCAAGCGCGAGACAAAAGTGCTGCAGGGCCGAAGAGCAACCTGCAGTTCCGAGGGTTCGTCGACTGACTCGGGGGGCAGAGGCGATGACGGTGAATGAATCCACGACCGTAGCCGAGCGGCTGCAGCCGGCCCTTGCGGCACGCGGCCTGAAAACGCTGGACGACTTTCTCGCCTACAGCGATGCCACACCGGTGTCGCGACGCGGCAAGCGTCCCGTTCGACCACTCCGACTGAGCGTGAACGGCAGTGACGAGGGTTTCTATCTCAAGCAGTTTCGCCTCACTCCACGCCACCTGATCACGGAGATCATCAAGCGTCGCCTGCCGGTGCTGGCCAGCACCGGACGCGAGCTTGCGATCATCCGCCTCCTCGAACAGCACGACGTGCCGGTGATGACGCCGGTGGCCTGGGGGGAACGGCGCCGTTTCGGATTGCCCGTAGCCGGTTTCCTGCTGGTGAGCGAGGTCGTCGGCGAGCCCCTGGTCGACCGCTATCTGCGCGCCGCGCTGCCCCTGCAGAAGCGCCTGCGCTACCTCCACGGCTGCCTGATCGGCACCCTGCACCGACAGGGCATCTTCACCAAGGTCAGGCCCCGGGATGTGATCGTCGTCCGCGAGTCCTGGGATGATTTCCGCAACTCGCTGGTGGTGATCGACAGGGAGCGTGGCAAGACCGCCCCGGTGGAACTGACGACGAAACAGCGTGCCAAGCAACTGGCTGACGTCTGGTGCAAGAGCGGCACGGAACTCGGCCTCGGCACCTGGGGTGAGCTGAGCGCTTTCATGACCGGCTACTTTCGGGCAACAGGAACGCCACCTTCAGAGCGCAGCGAAATGGAGCGTGCAATGCTTGCCGCCGGCCTGCGCTTCCTCGGCCTCAAAATCGGGGCAGCCTCTGAGTTCAGGAAACTGTGGCGATCCCGTCTGCCACAGCCGAGGCCTGTGAGGCCCAGCCTGTGAGGCCCAACGGGTAGTCAGGCGGCCACGCGTTACGACGACGCGGAGCGATAGCCCAGCGCAGGATGGGTCAAGGTCTGCACCTGCTCCTCGATCCAGGCCACCTGTTCAGCCGTGAGATCCTCCCTGAAGCCTCCGACCTTGGCCTTGCGCACCTTCAGGGCATCGGTGGCGCCACCCTTGCGCAGACGCAGCGATTCATTCTGAAAGTAGCCTTCGCGCTCGAGCCGGCTCATGTTCTCCACTGAACCGAAGGCCACGGCGGCGTCGATGTCCTCATCGCTGAAGCGCTCGCCCAGGAAGTCCACCAGCCGCCGCAGCGTTGCGGCGCTATCGGAGCGGAGATCCTCGTAGCGCAGGATCATGGAGTCAGGACGTTCGGCGAGCGTTTCAGCCCAGAAATTGTAGTAGCGGATGATGGCCGGCAGACCCAGCTCGGGGCGCTGAATGAAGGTCCAGCGATCCAGGCTCTGCCAGTCCACGGTGGTGTTGATGTCCGCCTCGATGAGCTCGCGTTTGAAGGCCTTGGTCCGGTTCTGATACTGCCGATGCCAGGACACAACCACGTCCGCCGGATGCCGGGCCAGCAGGATGGTCTTCTTGCCTGCGAGGATGGGGTCCTCACTGCTGTAGGCATCGGCAATCAGGCGTTCGAGGCTCATATAGCCATTGCTGATGACCCAGCGCGGCAGCCCCGGCCGCTGCAGTGCCAGCTCATCGGAGGTGAACACTCGTCGCGGCGATATGCCGTCACGCCTGGCATAGAGCTGAGTCAGCAGGGTCCGCAGCCAGGTGCTGCCGGTCTTGGGATGGCGGATCATCACCACATCGGCGCGGGCGAGCATGGCCCGCCGCTGTGCAGACATGGCGCGGTGACGAAGTGCCACCCGGGCCCGCCGCGGCAGCCATGCGGTGGCATAGACGATGGCCCAGTGCCGGACCCGGTCGCGACTGATGATCATCCGATACCCGCCAAAACAAGGATCAGCGACGCAGCGCGGCGCCGAGCCGCGCCAGGCCACGAAGAGAGCTGAAGGGGTTGACCACCGCCTGCCGGCGCTCGCTTTCAACCAGATCCAGCAGCCGCAGCAGGGGGGCAATGGCCGCCATCTGCCGTTCGATGTCCTCCCAGGCGTCCCAGAAGGCGTGCTCCCGGGCATCGAGCTCGTCGGCAGCCAGCCTGCGCAGCAGACGGTAGGCATCCCGCGTGAGCGGATTGAGCCCCACGCAGGTGTCGAGGTCTGCATCATCGAAGCGCGTGTGACGGAATCCCGCCCTGAGAAAGGCGTTCGCGTACTCCTGGACGCCTGCCGCACGGGTCGCCGACTCAGGCAGGCCGAGCTGCACCCGGATGCGCTCGAGCTGCGGCAGCGGCGCGTCCATCAGCAGATCATAGTCCACCACCACCAGGGGACAATGCCGCGCGCGGCGCAGGAACGGCACCACGCTCACCAACCATTCGAGATCACTGGCCTCCTGACGGCCCCGCCGTGGATCGAGCGCTGCCCGCGAGCGGGCCACGCTGATGGGATTGCGCAGCGCCAGGACGAAGCTCGGCGCCATGTTCAGAGCCTCGAGAACCGGCTCCCAGAACGGCAGGATGCGCAGCGTGCGACCGTACTTGAAGCCCCACACCGGACTGTTGGCGAAGCGCTGCCTGATCACCCGGCGAGCCCGCTGACGCAGGTGTTCGAGTTCGGGGCCCTGCAACTCCTCAGGCTCGATCAGCCGCAGGCTGTCCGCACGCACACCCCGCGACAGGCGAACCGCCTTGCTCAGGCGCAGGAGATCGATATCCTCGAAGAAGCCGCTGGGGTTCTTGCGGCTTGGGCGCTTGAAGTTGTCGCCGAAATCCACACCGAGGGCAGACACACCTCGGGCCAGGGAGCTGGTGCCGCTGCGACCGGCCCCGATGACGAACACGACCCGCTGCTCTGCACGGGCTGTGACCTTCGAACTTGCGTCAATTGCGGGGGGGTATCCCATGCAAGCATCAATGACTGAAGGCGGCAAAATACCACAGTCACCGGTTTTTCGATGCAGCGCCACGGGCACCCCACCCCCTGAGCGCCACGAGGAGCAGGCACCTGCCTGACACCCGGTATGACGTCGCCGACCCGGAGTTTGCCAGCCACGCGCTGACCCGGGAGGCGGTCTCGCGCAGCCAGGGCCCCCGGCTGTGGTTCCTGCTGCCCGATCGCCTGGGCCGCTGGCGGCCGTGGCTGGCTGGCGGCACCGTCGTGTTCCTGGTGCTGATGCTGTTCGTGGCTCTGACCATCGTCCTGCACGGGACCGAAGCCGTCTGGCCCATGCTGACCACCCCTCGCGTGGCCGCAACGGCCAGTTTCTTCGTTGCCAGCCTGGGGCTGCTGGCGGGACTGGCTCAGATCGTTTTCCCCTCTGCAAGGCAGGACCTCGCCCAGCTCACCCGTCTCAGCACGCTGCCGAGTGACAGCCTCTGCGCCATGAGCGACGCCCTCGAGCGCCTGCCTCGCCGATCCGCGCTGATGGCATTGCCGCCGGCACTGGGGCTGGCGGCCGGACACATCTGGCTGCTCGGCCCGAGCAGTCCGCACCTCGGTCCGCAGTGGGCCGGCAACATCTGCAACGTGCTGCTGTGGGTGGCCATGTTCCAGATTTCGGTCCCCCTCATTAACAACGCGCGACTGTTCTCGCTGCTTGGCCGCTGCACGACGGTCAACCTCTACCAGCCCGGCGAGCTCACTGCCTTCGGCCGCGCCGCCATACGTCCCTGCCTGTTCATCATCGCGCTACAGTGCGCCTATGTGCTGCTGATGCTGCCTGACGACGCCCGCTTCGCCGTCGGGACCGCCGTTGGCCTGATGGTGTCCATGGTCCTGGTGGCAGCCCTGTTCTTCCTGCCGCTGCGTGGGATTCGCAGCCGCATCCGCAGCCGGCGCCGGCAAGTGATCGCGGCCCTGGATGCGCGCCTCGCCCGTCTGCCCCAGGCAGACGACAGAGCTGCCGACAGCGCCAGCTTGGCAGAAGTCGAATCCCTGCTGGCACTGCGAGCCCGCATGGCCGCGGTCAGCGCTTGGCCGCTGGGACTGGAAGGCGTCAGGCGGCTGTTGTTCTACCTCGTGCTGGTTCCCCTGACCTGGGTCGGCGCGGCGCTGGTGGAAATGCTGCTGGAGGCACGGCTGTAGCAGTCCGCCGATCCTGCGCACAGCTTCGCAGGCTCATGTCCTGCGCAGAATGCAGCCTGCGCCCATCGCCACGGTGGACGCCTGCCCGGGACACTGGGCGCCATGAAGAGGTGGCTGCACAGACGAAGACGGGCGCGAGCGCTGGGCGCCATCGCCGCCGCAGCCCTCGGCTGCAATCGCAGCGAAGGGGTGCAGGTCATGCACGCCATGCTGCGCGCCAACCAGGAGTTCATCCGCACCAGCCGCCGGCTGTCCAGCGCCCAGCCGCCGGCGCTGCCGACCGTGATCTGGCCCGGATCCGAATCCTTTCGTGCCGCCGTCAGCCGCGACGGACGCCCCCTGCTGCTGGCCACGCTGCACATGGGCAACTACCTGCAGCATCTGCTGGCCCTGGCGCCGCAGCTCGGCTGGCTCGGGCGCGTGACGCTGCTGCGCAGAGTCCGTGATCCGAATCTGGAGGAGCCGCTGCTGCAGTGGGCGGCAGCACTAGCCCGCATCGCTCACCGATTGGGCTTCAGGGCATGATATTGCTCTTCGCTTCTCATTCAGCATGTACCTGCAGGGGCTACCGAGTCTCGGATTGGGGTTGTAGCGCTCTTTTCGGTCACCGCATGCCCTGATGATCCA
>JAFIFJ010000104.1 GCA_020832085.1 Gammaproteobacteria bacterium
CTCGGCGGTCTTCAGGTCGTCAGCCCACAGGCCGGTGTGTCTGGCGAACTTCTCCACCAGCGCCACCTGCTCGTCTTCACGCCCGGTGAGACGCAGGTAGTCGATGGTCTGGCCGTCGATGAAGAACATGGCGGCGGTGGCGCCGTACTCCGGCGTCATGTTGGAGATGGTGGCGCGATCACCCACCGTGAGGCTGTCCGCGCCCTCGCCGTAGAATTCCAGATAGGCGCCGACCACCTTCTCCTCGCGCAGGAACTCGGTGATGGCCAGCACCATGTCGGTACTGGTGATGCCGGGCTTCAGGCGGCCTGTGAGCTCCACCCCAACAATATCGGGAAGGCGCATCATGGACGCCCGTCCGAGCATGACAGATTCGGCTTCGAGGCCGCCGACACCCACGGAAATGACGCCGATGGCATCGACCATGGGGGTGTGGCTGTCGGTGCCGACGCAGGTGTCGGGGTAGGCGACGCCGTTCTGGATCTGCACCACCGGCGACATCTTCTCCAGGTTGATCTGGTGCATGATGCCGTTGCCGGGCGGGATCACGTCCACGTTGTGGAAGGCGTCCTTGCACCAGTTGATGAAGTGGAAACGATCCGCATTGCGTCGTTCTTCCACCGCGCGGTTCTTCTCGAAGGCATCGGCCTCGAAACCGGCGTGCTCCACGGCCAGGGAGTGGTCGACGATGAGCTGGGTCGGCACCACCGGATTGACCTTGGCCGGGTCGCCACCCATGGCGGCGATGGCGTCGCGCAGGCCGGCCAGATCCACCAGTGCGGTCTGGCCGAGAATGTCGTGGCAGACCACCCGTGCGGGATACCAGGGGAAGTCCAGGTCGCGCTTGCGTTCGATGAGCTGCGAGAGTGCGGCGTTCAGCAACTCGGGATCGCAGCGGCGGACCAGTTGCTCGGCTAGGATGCGCGAGGTGTAGGGCAGCTTGGCGTAGGCGCCGGGCTCGATGGCATCAACGGCAGCACGGGTGTCGAAGTATTCGAGGTCGGTGCCGGGCAGGGGCTTTCTGAATGCGGTATTCATGGTGTCACGTCCGTGAGTTGGAGGCCGGCCGGATCGGGCATGATAGCCCTCCCCGGCGGGCTGGGCATGTTCAGGCGCGGGCTTCGATGGGCTGCCATTCGCTCTTTTCCGGACCAACGTAGTCCGCGCTCGGGCGAATGATGCGATTATTCTCCCGCTGTTCGAAGACGTGGGCACACCAGCCGGTCACCCGCGAGCAGACGAAGATCGGCGTGAACAGCTTGGTGGGAATGCCCATGAAGTGGTAGGCGCTGGCGTGGAAGAAGTCCGCGTTGCAGAACAGTTTCTTCTCCCGCCACATGACTTCTTCGACCTTGGCCGACACCGGGTAGAGCACGGTGTCGCCGACGTCGTCGGCCAGCTTCTTCGACCACTGCTTGATGATGGCATTGCGCGGGTCGGACTCGCGATAGATGGCGTGGCCGAAGCCCATGATCTTCTCTTTGCGCTCCAGCATGCCGAGGATCTCGCGCTCGGCCTGCTCCGGAGAGGACCACTGCTCGATCATGTCCATGGCTGCTTCATTGGCGCCGCCGTGGAGGGGGCCGCGCAGGGAGCCGATGGCGCCGGTGACGCAGGAGTGGATGTCCGACAGCGTGGAGGCGCAGACCCGGCCAGTGAAGGTGGAGGCGTTGAATTCGTGCTCGGCATAGAGGATCAGCGAGACGTTCATGACGTCGGCGTGGAGCTTGCTCGGCGCCTCGCCCCGCAGCAGGTGCAGGAAGTGGCCGCCCACGGAGTCGTCATCGGTTTCGGTCTCGATGCGCACGCCGTCGTGGGAGAAGCGGTACCAGTAGCAGATGATGGACGGCAGGACGGCCAGCAGGCGATCGGCGGCGTCCTGCTGCTCGGCAAAGCTGGACTCGGTCTCAAGATTGCCGAGCATGGAGGTTCCGGTGCGCATCACGTCCATGGGGTGGGCGGTGGCGGGAATCTGCTCGAGCACGGTCTTCAGCGGCTGCGGTAATCCGCGCAGGCTCTTGAGCTTGGCGATGTAGCCGTCGAGTTCGGCGGCGTTGGGCAGCTTGCCTTTCAGCAGCAGGTAGGCCACTTCCTCGAAGCGGGCCTTCTCGGCCAGCTCGCTCATGTCGTAGCCGCGATAGGTCAGGCCGGAACCGGTCTTGCCTACCGTGCACAGGGCGGTGCTGCCGGCACTCTGGCCGCGCAGTCCTGCACCACCAAGCTTCTTCTCTACCATCGATGTCTCCTTGCAATGACTGCTGTCGTCTTTCTGAGTGTCTGCGCTTGCTTCAGGCGTCTGAACCCTTCTCTTCGAACAGGGCGTCGAGCTTGGCCTCGAAGCTGTGGTAGTCGAGAAAGTCGTAGAGTTCGTCGCGGGTCTGCATGAGATCCAGCACGTCCTTCTGGTGGCCGTTGTCGTGAATGCTGCGGTAGACCTGAAGCGCGGCCGCATTCATGGCTCGGAACGCGGACAGCGGATAGAGCACCATGCGGCAGCCCACCTCACCGAGCTCCGCTTGCGTGAACAGTGGAGTGGCGCCGAACTCGGTGATGTTGGCCAGGATCGGCGCATCGACCCGGCTGCAGAAGGCGCGGTAGTCGTCCAGGCTGTGTACGGCTTCGGCGAAGATGGCGTCGGCCCCCGCCTCGACGCAGGCGTTGGCGCGGTCGATGGCTTTGTTGAGCCCCTCCTTCTGGAAGGCGTCGGTACGGGCGATGAGGTAGAAGTCCGGGTCGATGCGCGCATCGGCGGCAGCCTTCACCCGATCCACCATTTCCTCCTCGGAGACGATGGCCTTGTTGGGCCGGTGACCGCAGCGCTTCTGGGCCACCTGATCTTCGAGGTGGACAGCGGCGACGCCGGCGCGCTGCATTTCCTTCACCGTGCGACCGATGTTGAAGGCGCCGCCCCAGCCGGTGTCGATGTCCACCAGGAGCGGCAGGTCCGTGGCGCCGCAGATACGATGAGCGTCGGTGACCACGTCATTCATGCTGGTGATGCCGAGGTCGGGCAGACCGAAGGAAGCGTTGGCCACGCCGCCACCGGAGAGGTAGATCGCCGAGTGGCCGACCCGCTCAGCCATCAGGGCCGAATAGGCGTTGATGGTGCCGACGATGGCCAGGGGCCGATGGGCTTCCAGGGCAGCGCGGAAGCGGGCGCCGGGGGTGGTTGCGGTCATGGCGGATCTCCTTGATTGAATCCGTGCAGGTCTGGCCGTGGCTTCAGGCCTGCTGTGTAAGCCCTTCCTGTGACGACAGCGTGGCGGCGTAGCGCTCGGCCACGTTGTCCCGCGAGGCCCGGACGTGGCGCCGCATCAGTTGTTCCGCCTGTTCACCGTCGCCCGCAGCAATGGCATCGACGATGCGGTGATGCTCGGCGAAAGCTGTCTGCGGTCGGGTGCCGCTGGCGCTGAACTGGGTGCGGTACAGCCGCACCAGGTAGTACAGGTCATCGCAGAGCAGGGTGATGAGCATGCGGTTGTGGCTGCCCTTGACGATGCGGTAGTGGAAATCCAGATCGCCCTCGCTCTGGTAGTAGGCCTCGCCCCGGCGCAGATCGTCCTGACTCTCATGCACGGCGAGCACGGCGCGCAGGCCGGTGATCTCCTCAGCTGTCATGTGCTCGGCCGCGAGTCTGGCGGCGGTGCTTTCGAGCGCTTCGCGGACGTCGAACAGCTCCAGCAGCTCCGCCATGGACAGCTTCACCACCCGCGCACCCACGTGAGGCACCCGTTCGATCAGCCGGTGGGCTTCCAGGCGACGCATGGCCTCGCGCAGGGGGCCGCGGGAGATGCCGTAGGCCTGGGACAGGCCCGGCTCGGTGATCTTGCTGCCCGGAGCCAGCTCGCCGCGGACGATGGCGTTCTGCAGCTCCTGGAAGACCCGCTCCGCCAGGGTGCGGATTTCAGGTGCGCTGGATTCGGTGGCGGCTGAACTCATGAAGATTGTCGACAATCTTGAGGCGGGCGCACTATAGACAGGGGGCGGATGGGGGTCAACTCACGCCAAAGCTGGGAGCAGCTCCCGCCCTACGCGCTCGAGCACCTCGTAGCGGGGATCGAAGGCCGGCAGGATCATCACCTCGTCGAGGCCGGCGGCGTCCAGGGCCTTAAGGCGGTCGATGAGCTGATCGCGGCTGCCCACCATGCAGGTGGCTTCGATGAGGCGACCGCTGAGAAACCTTTCTTCTTCCTGCAGCACCCAGCAGTTGTGCCCGGCGTGGATGCGTTGGTGCAGGCGTTCCGCTGGCACCTGATCGAGCAGGGCGCAGTAGTCCTCCCAGATGTCCGCTAACACCGATGGCGGCGGCTGGCCGAACTGACGGTGCTGATCGTAGGCGTAGTGCACCGTGGCCATGGCGAAGGCACCGCACTCGGCGCGGATGCGCGGCGAGTCCGCCGTTTCGCCGGCATCGAGAATGCTGATGGTGGTGAGCGCGGTGGTGTGAAACGAGCGACGTTCCAGGCGTCGCCCTGCGGCTTCGGCGCCCTCCCGGACGAAACCGAGGAGGCGCTCGAGCACCTGGGGATTGCCGGGCAGACCGAACACCGCGCCGTCGCCGTGGCGACCGGCTAAGGCCAGCGAGCGGGGTCCGAAACCCGAAACGTAGAGCGGAATGGGGTCGACGAAATTGGCGAAGCCGTGCTCGGGCATGATGTGGCGGATCGGGGTGGTGTCGGAACCGAAGTTCACTTCAGACTCCTCGCCGCGCAGCAGCGGGCGCAGTTCTTCCAGGTAGCGGTCGAACTCGGCGATGCGCTGGGGCTTGCGGCCCATCACCCGCATGGCGGTGTTGCCGGCGCCGACGCCGAGAAAAGTCCGGCCGGGGGCGATGGCGTTGATGGTGGCAATGGAAGCCGCCGTCACCGCTGCCGGCCGCGTGCCGGTAACGGCCACGCCCGTGCCGAGACCGATGCGCGAAGTCCGATCCGCCGCCAGCGCCAGGGTGGCGTAGCAGTCGGACCAGAGCATCTGGCTGTCGGCAAACCAGAGCCGGCTGTATCCGAGTTTCTCGGCGCGAACCGCGTAGTCGATATCGCCAATGTGGCTGGCGACGCATACTCCAAGCTGCATGGCGTGCTCTCCCCGCTGCGAGCGTCATCTTGACCTATTTCGGCCAGCGCAGCCCAGCTCTGTGGGCGAATCGGTGTTTGCTGGCGCCGCGGCTGCCGGTCGCAGCCCATGGTCTGGCATGCAACCTGCTGTGGATTGAGCGGTCGAAAAACAGGTCCGGCCAGGCCATGGACGACGTCGTACCTCCCACGGGCTTTAGGAGTATTCATGCAACGCATTGCCGGTGGGATCCTCGTACTGGCCGCCCTCGCTGCAGGGCTGCTGTACTGGCGTGGCAACGATGATGCCGGCAGGCTGCAGATCGAGAGCGCCCCGGTGGAGCGGCGGGACCTGTCGCGAATCGTGACGTCATCGGGGCGGATCGCGCCGCTGGTGATGGTGGAAGTGGGATCGCAGCTCTCCGGGCAGGTGGCGAGTATCGAAGCCGATTTCAACGATCGGGTCGCCGCCGGCGCATTGCTGGCTCGGCTCGATCCCCAGACCTTTCAGACCCGGGTCAGGGAAGCCGAGGCGGCGCTGGAAGTGGCTGCAGCCCAGGTGACCGTATCGGAGGCGACCATTTTGCGCTCCAAGGCCGAACTGAACGCGGCCGAGCGCAGCTTTGCCCGGGCCCAGGCCCTGCGTGAGCGCGGTACCTTTTCAGCCGTGCAGTTCGACGAAGCCGAGACGGCGCTCGAAGTCGCGCGTGCTGCCCTGGCTGTTGCCGAGGCGAATCTGCGCAATGCCAAGGCCACGCTGCAGCAGCGGGACGCCACCGGTGAGAGTGCGCGGGTGGATCTGGAGCGGACCTTCATCCGCTCACCCATCGACGGCATCGTCGTCGACCGGCAGATCGATGCCGGCCAGACCGTGGCCGCGAGCCTGAACGCACCGATCCTGTTTCTCATCGCGCAGGATCTGGCACGGATCCAGATCGAGGCCCAGGTGGACGAAGCGGACATCGGTCGCATCGAGGTCGGCCAACCGGTGACCTTCGACGTCGATGCCTGGCCGGATCAGAGCTTTCGCGGCACGGTCACCCAGGTCCGGCTGGCGGCGACCGCAGAACAGAACGTGGTCACCTATACCGTGGTCATCGAGGCCGACAATCCCCGGCAGCGGCTGTTGCCGGGCATGACCGCCAATGTTTCCATCGTCACCGGAACAGTCGCAGCTGCGCTCACCGTGCCGGCGGCGGCCCTGCGTTTTGCGCCCCGCGGAACGGCTGAGGCGCTGGTGGTGGATGGGAGCGCGGCAGGAAGCGGATCCGGTGCGGGAGCCGGGGGTGGTCCCGCCGCCATGGTCGAACGCCTCACGGCGGAGCTTGAACTCGATGCCGCGCAGCAGGCAGCGCTGCAGGAGAAACTCAGCGAAGCCTTCCGGCGCCTGCGGGGACAGATGCAGGCCGGCGGCGCACAGCCCGATGTGCAGGGACTCATGCGGCGCGCTCTTGCGGATGTGCTGACGGCGGAACAGCTGGCCCGTTTCGATGCCCTGCAGAGCCAACGTGGCGGGGGGCGGGAAGGTGGTGCCCGGGGCACGATCTGGATCGAGACCGACGACGGCCGGTTGCGATCCCAGCGCGTGGTCATCGGTCTGTCCGACGGCCAGTTCACCGAGGTCACCGGGGCCGATCTCGCGGAGGGAACCCGGGTCGTGCTCCGGGTGCGCGAGCCGCGCCCATGACCGGGCCCTTGATTCAGGCCCGGGGTCTGGGCCGCGTCTATCGGCTGGGTGGTGGCGATGTGCATGCCCTTCGCAGCATCGATGTGGACATCGACGCCGGTGAGTACGTGGCGGTGATGGGGGCTTCGGGTTCCGGCAAGTCCACGTTCATGAATCTGCTCGGTGCTCTGGACAGCCCCACCTCGGGCGAACTGGTGGTGGCCGGCGAGTCGCTGGCAGACCGGCAAGCCGATGATCTGGCGGCCTTTCGCAATCGCGTCATCGGCTTCGTGTTTCAGCAGTTCAATCTGCTGCCGCGGACCACGGCGGTCGACAACGTCGCGCTGCCTCTGCTTTACCGCGGCTGGAGCGTCAAGCAGCGCCGGGAACGGGCGCTGGCCTGTCTCGAGCAGGTGGGCCTCGCTGATCGGACCGATCATCATCCGGGCCAGCTTTCAGGCGGGCAGCAGCAACGGGTGGCCATTGCCCGGGCGCTGGCCGGCGAACCGACGATTCTGCTGGCGGACGAACCCACCGGCGCCCTCGACACCCAGACCTCCGCTGACGTCATGCGCATCTTCGACCGTCTGAATGACCAGGGCATCACCATCATTCTAGTGACCCACGAGGACGACGTGGGGGCCCATGCCCGGCGTCGCATCCAGTTTCGCGACGGGCAGATCGTGGAGGACGTCTGATGAGTCCCATGGCTGCCATTCTGGTGGCGCTGACGGCGTTGCGGGTCAACGCCCTGCGCAGTCTGCTGGCCATCGTCGGTGTCGTCTTCGGGGTAGCGGCGGTGATCATTACCGTGGCCCTGGCGCAAGGGGCTCGGGATGCGGTGGAGGAGCAGATCGCCAGTCTCGGCTCCAACACGCTCAACATCCGACCCGGCTCGGACATGCGCGGGGGGCGCCGCGGCGGCGCGGGTTCAGGCCTGCCCTTCGCCACTGCGGACGTGGAGGCGCTGCGCTCGAATCTGCCGGTGGTGACCGCCGCTTCCGGAACCATTCAGTCCCAGGTGACCGCCACGGTGGACGGCGTCAACTGGCCCACTCAGATTCTGGGCGGCAACGACGAGTTTCTCGAGGTGCGGGATTGGCGCATCGAAACGGGCCGCAGTTTCACAGCAGCCGAGGACGCGCGGGCCGCGCGCCTGGCCGTGCTTGGTCGAACCGTGGCGGAAGAACTCTTTCCCGGTGGCCCTGCCATCGGCTCCACGCTGCGGCTCAATGGCCAGCCCTTCGAAGTCATCGGCATCCTGGCCGAGCGCGGGCAGGGCAGCTTCGGCCAGGATCAGGACGACATCATCCTGGCGCCGGTGACGACGGTGCGTACCCGCGTTGCTGGCTTTGCCCGGGCAGGCGTGCGGGATCCGGTGCAGGTGATCTGGGTGAAGATCGCGCCCGGCGTGAACATGGCTGAGGCCGAGGAAGACATCGCCGCCCTGCTGCGTCAGCGCCGCAACCTCGCAGCGGGCGCCCGCGATGACTTCACGGTACGTAACTTCGCCGACTTCATCCGCGCTTTCAATGAGACCCAGCGGGTTCTGGGTCTGCTGCTGGCCGCTGCGGGTCTGATCACCCTGCTGGTGGGCGGCATCGGCATCATGAACGTCATGCTGGTTTCCGTCACCGAGCGCACCCGTGAGATCGGGTTGCGCCTGGCGGTGGGTGCCCGTCGGCGGGACATCCGCTATCAGTTCCTCACCGAATCGGTGGTGCTGTGCGCCATCGGCAGTCTGCTGGGTCTGGCGCTGGGGGTGGCGGTGGCCTTGGCGGTGGAAGGACTGGGCCCGGAACTGGGTGTGGAACTCAGCGTCAGCGTGGATCCGTCCATCGCCCTGATTGCCATTTTCTCGGCGGTGGTCGTGGGGGTGCTGTTCGGTTTCTATCCCGCCCACCGTGCCAGCCGGCTGGATCCCATCGAGGCCCTGCGCCACGAGTAACGCCGCAGTCAGCCGTGGTCGTGACCATGCGGTCTGGCGGCCAGGGCTTCAGCTCGCAGGGCGAGATCGCCTGCGCCGCCGAGTCCTTTCTCCGTGACGATGGCCGTGAGGGCCGTGAGCCAGCAGTCGTAGTAGGGGTAGGGGGTTCCTGGCGCAGCCTGGCGCTCCCAGGCTGCGATGGCTTCCATGAGGCGCGCCCGGAACTCGTCCCAGGTGAAACACCCGGCATCCGCGAGACTGACCGCCATGCCGAAGGCGCGGGCTTCCCAGGGCGCCTCGAACAGCAGTTCGCCGTTGGCGCTCGGTGGGGCCTCAGGTGCATCACTGTCGATCCATGCCGGGCTGCCACTGCTCATGCGGGCCGCGGCTCCGGAACCTGCTCGACGCCGATCATCGCATCCCGGGTAACCAGGGCAGCGAGATCGTCTTCACTCCAGGCCTCGGTGCCCTGCGGCCGCTGGGGCAGCACGAGGTAGCGGACTTCGGCGCTGGAATCCCAGACCCGGACCTCGGTATCGGCGGCGAGTTGGGTGCCGAACTCCGTCAGCACCGCCCGCGGTTCCCGGACGATGCGGGAACGGTACTCGGGGCTCTTGTACCAGCGGGGCGGCAGCCCGAGCACCGCCCACGGATAGCAGGAACACAGGGTGCAAACAACTACGTTGTGCACGCGTTCCGTGTTCTCCACCACCACCAGCTGCTCCATCTGCCCGCCGGGGCCGCTGTCGATGCCGAGTTCCGCCACCGCGTTGCTGCCGTTTTCCAGCAAGCGCTGGCGGAACTCCGCATCGCTCCAGGCCCTGGCCACCACCCGGGCACCGTTCATGGGGCCGATGCGCTCGTTGAAGGTGGCGATCACCGCATCCACGGCGGCCGGGTCGAGCAGTCCCTTCTCCAGCAGCAGGCTCTCCAGCGCTTCGGCGCGGATGGCAGGGTCCTCCGGGTGGTGATGGTGATCGTGGTCAGACATCGGTGAGTTCCAGGTACGGTTCGAAGAGATCCAGGTACACCCGCAATGCGGGCTCCGCCTCGCGACCCCACAGTTCCCGGCCGGTGAACATCACCGTGTAGAGGTGGACGGGCTGATCGCCCTGGCCATGGGCATGGTTGTCCGGATAGACCCAGGCGCCGTGGCAGGTGAGGATGCGGCCGGACTTGCCGCGGGCGTAGCGGGGCAGGCGCGTATGGCCGGATTTCACGTCCGTTGCGGTTCGTACCGGATCGCCGGTGGCGAACCGCGGCGCCGTGGGCAGTTGACGGCGATTGTCGGCGGTCTTTGCCGGTGGGACGTGATCCGGGCTGGCTGCAGGTCTGGCTGCGACGCGGGCATCCGGCCGGCCGCCCCGTGCCTGGGCGCGGGCGGTGATTTCGGTCTGCTCGACGATACCCGCCTCCGCCAGCAGGGTCTCGACAGCGCCCAGCCAGCGGCCGTAGTAGCCATGTTCCAGATAGGCGACGGGGTCGATGCGCTCGATGGCGTGGCGGAAGCGGTCGGCATTGCCGGTGGCCCCGGCACGGCCCGCGGCCATCACCATGGCGAAAACGGCGGCTTCCCAGCGCTGGAGAAAGGCTGGTTCGTCCTGCTCCCGCAAGACCGCGCCGAAGCCGTGCATGCCGCCGAGATCATGGATGCCGTCCATGTCAGCTGTCGCGATCCTGCTGCGATTTCAGATAGAGATAGAGTTGCCGGTCGTGACGGCTGGTGGCGGACAGGCGACCCGGCCGTACCCAGGGCTGCCAGCGGGGCGGGGCGACACCCTCGGGGGCATCGCCCATCACCGTGACCCGCTGAATCACCCGCTCCCCTTCGAAATCGTTGAGCACGAAGTGCTGGGTGGCGCGGTTGTCCCACATGGCAATGGTGTTTTCCCGCCAGCGATAGCGGATGGTGAAGCGTGGCTTCTGCACCCAGCCGGTGAGGTAGCGCAGCAGCACGTCACTCTCGCTGGCGTTCATCTCGACGATGCGGCGGGTGAAGTGCTCGTTGACGTACAGTGCCTTGCGTCCGGACACCGGGTGGACCCGCACCACTGGATGCACCGCCATCTGCTCCGGGCGGTTGTGGGGCGTCGCATCGTGCAGGGCGGTGAGGCCGCAGCAGAGCTCCTGCATGGGCTCTGACAGTTCGTCGAAGGCCTGACAGAGATTGCTCCACATGGTGTCGCCACCGTAAGCGGGGCTCTTCACCATCTTCAGGATGGACATCAGCGCCGGGTCGGGCCGGAAGGTGATGTCCGTATGCCATTCGTCGGCGACGCCACCCTGGCTAGCCGCCAGCTCGAACAGTTCCGGGTGCTGGGTGAAAGGGTTCTTGAGGTTGGGATGTCCCTCCAGCGGACCGAAGCGACGACCGAGCGCCACGTGCTCATCGACGCTGAGTTCCTGGTCCGGGAAGAACAGCACCATGTGCTCGACGAGCAGGGCCTCGATGGCCTCGATGTCGGCATCGCTGGCCTGGGCGAGGGCGATGCCACGGATCTCGGCGCCCAGGGCCCCGGCGAGGCGGTGGACCTGCCAGTCCTTGGATACCGGCGTCACGGCTGTGGTCATGATTCCTCGCTCTCCCGATGGACCTTCAAGGCCATTCTGCGGAAATGGCCCGCATGGGTCCATGCATGGCTGGGGCGGCGATCAGGCCAGTTGTGCAGCCAACTCGAGCAGGCAGGCCCGGGTCGTTTCGAAATCCAGACAGGCGTCGGTGATGCTCTGGCCGTAGGTGAGGGGCTGCGCATCGGGTTCCTGACGCCCCGCTACCAGATGACTTTCGATCATCAGCGCGCGGATCGCCCTCTGGCCAGCCTGGATCTGAGCGCCTGCGGCGGCCACCAGTTGCGGTTGGGCAAAGGGATCCTTGCCGCTGTTGGCGTGACTGCAGTCGATCATCAGACGGGCGGGCAGGCCGGCAGCCTTCAGGGCCGTGGCGGCGGCCTCGACGCTGTCGGCATCGCAGTTGGGGCCGGAGCTGCCGCCGCGCAGGACCAGATGGCAGTCGGGATTGCCGCTGGTTTCCAGAATGGCGGGCGCACCCTCGTGGGTGAGGGACGGAAACAGGTGTCGCTGTCGGGCGGCCAGAATGGCCTCGACGGCCACCTGCACGTTGCCGTCGGTGCGGTTCTTCATGCCCACCGGCATGGACAGACCGGAGGCCAGCTCGCGGTGAACCTGGCTTTCCACGGTGCGGGCGCCGATGGCGGCCCAGGACACCAGATCCGCGTAGAACTGGCCAAAGGTGGTATCGAGAAATTCGGTGCCGGCCGGTAGCCCGATATCGGCCACTTCCGCCAGCAGCCGGCGGGCTCGGCGCAGGCCCTCATTGATGCGGTAGGAGCCGTCGAGGTCAGGGTCGTTGATGAGGCCCTTCCAGCCCATCACCGTGCGTGGTTTCTCGAAGTACACCCGCATCACCACGAAGACCTGGCCTTTGATCTCATCGGCGAGGTCGCGCAGGCGCTCGGCATAGGCCAGCGCTGCGGCGGGGTCGTGCACCGAGCAGGGGCCGACCACCACGAAGGGGCGGGTATCGCTGCCATCGAGAATGGCGGACAGGGTCGATCGCCAATGCGTCACGCGCTCGGCTGCGGTATCGGTGAGCGGGACTTCCTCGGCGAGGATGGCCGGCGTGATCAGTGGCCGCGTGCGAACGATGCGCAGGTCTTCGGTCTTCATGCTCAGCGGTCTCTGTACCGTCGTGATCCGGGGAGCAGTCGAGGCTGGCGTCGAAACCTCCGCCCCGATCCGGGTCGCAATGCTGGCACATCCCATGGGCAGCGGCACCCTTCCGCTGGGCAATGTTTGCCTGTTCCGGTAGCGCTGGCGTAAGTTGCGCTTCGGGGCAACAGGGAGGAATCCGGGACATGGAAACCTATGCAAGCGCCCAACTCGGTGCGCAGGTGGTGCACGACGCCGACAGCCATCTCATGGAGACACCGGAGATGCTCGGGGAGTTTGCCGATCCGGAGATCCGGCCGCGGCTGGCGACCTTCGACTTCGGCGCGTCCACGGGTGGTCAGGAGGGCATGGTGGCCAAGGCCCGGCGCAAGCAGGCCGACGCTGCTTTTCGTGCCGCTGCTGACGACGAGTTGATGCTGCGCAAGAACTGGCTGGCACCGGGTGCGTTTCTCAAGGCTGATCGTCCGGCAGCGCTGGACCGGCTGGGTTTCCGCAGCCAGTTGGTGTTCAACACCTTCTGGTCCGGGTACCTCTGCCGGCTGGAGCAGGGCGACGATGTCGATCTGACCTACGGCGCGGCACGGGCCCACAACCGGGCTCTGATGGACTTCTGTGCCGTGGATCCGCGGCTGCTGGCAGCACTGTATGTCCCGCTGATGGATCCTGAGCGTTCCGCGGCCATGGCCGCCGAGGCCATCGCCATGGGAGCCAGCGCCCTGCTCGTTCCTTCAGCCTGTCCGCGTCGTCACAGCCCCAGTCACCTCGATCTCTTTCCGGTCTGGGCACAGGCCCAGGAGGCGCAGATTCCCATCGTGTTTCATGTCGGCGGCGGCGGTCGCCTGCTGGATCCGATGTATTTCGAGAACGGTCAGCCCAAGGTGAAGGACTTCCATGGGGGCGACGAGAACTTCCGCTCCGTGGACTACGTGGCCATTCCCGGCCCGGTGATGCAGACCCTGGCAACGCTGATCATCGACGGCGTCTTCGAGCGGTTTCCGCAGCTGAAGTGGGGCGTCATCGAGCAGGGCGCCAGCTGGCTGCCCGGATTCATGCGCTACCTGGACTCCGCCTTCGAGGCCTTTGCACGGCATGAGCAGCGTCTGCAGGTGCTGTCGCTGCGACCTTCGGATTACGTCCGTCGACAGATCAGGGTGACACCCTATCCCACGGAGGACGCCGGCTGGATTCTGCGGGAGGCGGGCAGTGAGACGCTGCTGTTCTCCTCGGATTTTCCTCATGTGGAAGGGGGGCGCAATCCCATCAAGCGGTTCGAGACCAGCCTCGCCGGGTGCTCGGAGGTGGAGCGGGAGCGCTTCTATGCCGGCAACATGCGGGATCTGATGGGGCCTCAGCTGGCCGGGATGTAGGCCCCAGACCATCCCATGCCGGTGCTGACGGCTTGGCCCCGAGAGCGCGCTTGGCCTGGGATGAGTTTGCGGTGATGATGCCCATACCCACGCTGTAACTCAGAGCCTGACCGTGAACTCATCCGAAGCGCTTGCGTCCATGGTCACGGTCTATCCCGAGGTGACCGCGGGCCTCATTCTGGTCCTGGGCTTGATCCTGGCCCGGGTCGTGGAGGGATTTGCCGGACGCGGTGTGCTGCTCCTGAATCGGCTGCTCGCACGCTTCGCAGGGGATCGGGCCGATCTCATTTCCGAGCGCGCTGGCGGTTGGCTGGCGCGGGCGCTGTTCTGGCTTGTCACCGTTGTGGCCGTGCTGCTCGCGCTGCGTACCCTCGGCATGGGTCGGGTTTTCATCTGGCTCGATGTGCCGCTGGCCTATCTGCCGAGGATCCTCATTGGCCTGGCCATCATCGGCGCGGCCTACCTGCTCGGCGTCTTCGCGAGACTGCTGCTCACCCGACTGCGCGGTGAGGCTGCCGATGGCGCGCTGCTGCCTCGTGCGGCCCAGGCTGTGGTGCTGGTGATCGGGTTGATGACGGGGCTGCAGCACATGGGCCTGGACGTCAGCTTCATTGCTCAGCTGCTGATACTGCTGGTGGCAGCGGCCCTTGGCGGTCTGGCCCTGGCCTTTGCCATCGGCGCCCGCCGCTACGTTGCCAATCTGGTGGCCCATGCCATCGTCGCTCGCTACAGCCCGGGCGACGTGATTCGCATTGGCGATATCGAAGGTGTGGTCATCGAAATTCATCGAACCGGCGTGGACCTCAGTACTGACGAAGGCGTGGTGACGCTTCCCTCGGCTCTGTTTGCGGAGCAACCCGTGCTGCGGCGGCATGCCGCAGGTAGCGTTTCATCATGATCCTCGATGCGCTGCTAGTGGAACATGCCCGTGCCTATCCCGCCGAAGTGGCGGCTTTGCTGCGCAAACAGGATCCGCAGCAGGCTGTGGATTTCTGTCTGGCGCTGCCCGACGAAGTGGCTGCCTCGGTCATCGCGGCTCTGACCGGCAGTCTGGCGAGGCGGGTGCTGCGAGACGTCGACTCCGCGCGTATGGGCGTCCTGCTTGGGGCGTCGACATTCGAACAGGCTGTGGGTCTGCTCACCCGGGTATCTCCGGAGCAGCGCAGCGTCATGATTGCCGGTGTGCCATCGCCCCGGCGGCGGCAATTGCTTAACCAGCGTTTCCTGTTTGCGGAAGGTACCCTGGGAGCCATTGCCTCCCGAGAACTGATCAGCGTGCCCCTTGGCGCCAGCCTTCGGGATGTGGCGGACGAAGTGCATGCCCAGGGCATTGAGCCCGGGGAGGAACCGCCCATCTATATCCTTGGAGACGGTGGTCGCCTGCTGGGTGCACTGGACCTCTATCGGGCCCTCGAGACGGAGGATCTGGAGCATCCGGTGCAAAAGTGCATGCTGACTGTGGATCCGCTTCCGGCGGACATGCCGCTCGCTGCAGCCTTGATATCACCGCGCTGGAATCATGACACCGTCCTCCCAGTAGTGGATCACAACCAGTGCCTGCTCGGGGCGGTGACCTTGCAGCGCGTGCGTGAAGCGACCCTGCCCGATTCCAGCCACGATGGTTTCAATGCCGTTCTCGATCTCTCCCAGCGCTTCCTCGAAGTGCTTGGTGGTATCGCCGCCCTGGCCATGGGAGGGGGGCGGCGGTCATGAGCCTCACGGCAGCCCTGCATCGGTCGTTCATTCGGCAGCATCCGGGTGCAGCGGTACGTGTGGTCGATAACCTGAAGGGCGAGGAGCTCGGCAGCGCGGTGCGGGCGGTGGCTGATCACGATCCGGTGTTGTTGCTGCCTGTCCTCGACCGGCTGCCACCGGGTCGGGCGCTGGAAGTCTTCCGGCTGCTGGCTGCTGACGCCAAAGAACGGATCCTTCTGGCCGCCGGTCCGCGTCTGGCCGTCACGTTGCTCGGCGCCCTGAGTCCGCAGGAACGGCAGGCTACCCTGGAGCCGCTGCCCGCCAGCATGCAACGGGAATTCGAGCGTCTACTGGCCTTCCCGGACGATTCCGCCGGACGTCTCATGGACCGTGCTTATGACGTGGCCCGGCCATGGATGAGTGCCACGGAACTGCGGGCCCGTCTGCGGGAATCCGATCTCAAACGGGTGCGGTCGGTCTACGTCGTGGATGACGACCGACGACTGCTCGGTCGGCTCGATATGCAGGATCTCGCCCTGGCGGATGAGAACGATCTGGTCGAGGGATTGATGCAGCCGGCGGCGGGGATGCTCGAACTCGCTACGCCGCGGGCAGAGATCGTGGTCCTGCTCGAGGATACCCGGCTCGATTCGCTCCCCGTGGTGGACCTCGAACAGCGTTTAATGGGTGTTGTTCGCTATACCAGCCTCTATCGCGCCATTGAAGCGGAGGCCAATCTCGACATCCAGACGATGGTCGGTGTCAGTGCCGATGAGCGTGCGCTTTCACCGTTCGGATTCGTCATCCGGCGCCGCCTTCCGTGGCTGCACGTCAATCTGCTGACGGCATTCCTGGCAGCCTCCGTAGTCGGCCTGTTCGAGCACACCATCGCCCAATTCACGGCGCTGGCCGTGCTCATGCCCGTGGTGGCAGGCATGTCGGGCAACGCCGGTGCCCAGGCCCTGGCGGTGACGATTCGTGGTCTGGCCTTGCGGGAAATTGGTATTGGTGACTGGCGGCGCCTGCTGTTCAAAGAGCAGCGTGCGGCTTTCGTCAACGGCATTGCGCTGGCGCTGAGTTGTGGTATCGGGGTGCTGCTGTGGAGTCAGTCGCCGGGCCTCGCGCTGGTGATCGGCATTGCCATGATTCTGGGATTGATGGCGGCGGCGACCGCAGGTGCGCTGGTGCCAATCCTCCTCACTCGCTTTGGTCAGGATCCTGCCACCGCCTCTTCCATCCTGCTGACCACCGTGACCGACGTCTTCGGCTTTTTCGCATTCCTGGGCACGGCGACCCTGCTGTCGGGACTCCTGTGACGAGCTGCTGAGGTCGTCAGCAGCCCGTCCAGTTTTCTAAAAGGAGGCTCAGCGCGGAGGCAGACCGCGCTTGGCGCGCTCCGCATTCATGCGTTCGCGATCGCCGGAGAGACGCTCGCCGAGTTCCTTTTCATCGACGGTGCCGGCCATGTGCCGTTCGGCCAGAACCCCGTTGTACATGATCTTCTTCACCGGAGTGATGGCCAGGATGGTCCGCAGGGGAGAGCTGAGCAGGTTGTAGAACGCCTCCTCGCCTTCCTTGCTGTTCGGGCTGACCTTCTTCGCCAGCGCCCGATAGAACCACTCCTTGGTGTCGTCGTCTTCGAGGAACTCCCCGGTGCCTTTGAAGGTGACGGCGCCCCGGGGCAGATCTTCCGGTGAGCCCGCCGGATAGCCGCAGCTGCTGACATTTATCGAGACTCGTGGGTCGCGGCGAATGGCTGCGGCGCGGTGGCGGTGGCTGGCGAAGGTCAGCCAGATCTTGCCGTCGTGCCAGACGAAGGCGTGGGTCACCCCTACCGGCCAGCCGTCCTTGGTGGCCCACATCAGCACACACTCACTGGAGTGCGTCATGAGCTGATCGAGTTCTTCGTCCGAAAAGGGATAGATCGATACAATTTCGTGGTCTTTGGTTTGTGCCTTCGCCATGGGTCCCCTCGTTTGCAGAAAGTTCATTCATGAAACTGAGTGCGCATACCAGCACAGAAGCAGGCCCAATGGAAGTCAGGCGTGCTTGTTTTCCAGGGCGCGCGCGAATGCGGACCTGAGCCGGGCCACCGTGGCATCCACATCCTTGAGCTTGTCGAGGCCGAACAGGCCGATACGGAAGGTTCGGAAGTCTGCGGGCTCGTCACAGGCCAGCGGCACGCCAGCGGCGATCTGAGTGCCCGCTGCGGCCAGTTTGCTGCCGTTGTGCAGCGCCGGATCATCGGTGTAGCAGACCACCACGCCGGGCGCTTCGAAGCCGACGGCAGCGACACTCGCGAAGCCCATGTCCGCCAGCAGGCCCCTGACCGCCTGCCCGAGGATCAGCTGGGCATCGCGGGCACGATCGAGGCCGAAGCCGACTGTTTCGCGCATGGCGTCACGGAAGCGGGTCAGGGCATCGGTGGGCAGCGTGGCGTGGTAGGCGTGACCGCCAGCCTCGTAGGTCTGCATGATGCTGCGCCACTTCTTCAGGTCGCAGGCAAAGCTGCTGCTTTCCGTTTCGGCGAGACGAGCTTCGGCGCGACCGCTGAGCATGACCAGTCCGGCGCAGGGCGAGGCGCTCCAACCCTTCTGGGGGGCAGAGATCAGCACATCGACGCCCATGGCCTTCATGTCCACCCAGACCGTTCCGGAGGCAATACAGTCGAGGACGAACAGGGCGCCGACGGCGTGAGCCGCCTCGGCCAGGGCCTGCAGGTAGCCGTCCGGCAGCATGATGCCCGCTGACGTTTCCACGTGAGGTGCGAACACCACTTCGGGCCGAAAGGCGTGGATGCGGGCCACGACGTCCTCGATGGCGGCCGGTGCGAAGGGCTGCTGGGACCCCGGAGCCACCTGAGCGGCCTTGAGGACCTCGATGTCGCGGGTGATGCGGCCGGTTTCGAGGATCTGGCTCCAGCGGTAGCTGAACCAGCCGTTGCGGATCACCAGCACGCGGCGATCTGTGGCGAACTGCCGGGCCACTGCTTCCATGGCGTAGGTGCCGCCGCCCGGGATCACGGCCACGCCGTCAGCGTGATACACCTCGCGCAGACCAGTGGAAATGTCGCGCATCACCTGCTGGAAGTTCTGTGCCATGTGATTGAGCGAGCGGTCGGTGAAGACCACGGAGAATTCGTCGAGGCCGCCGGGATCGACGGCGGAAGGAGATGGGCTCATGACAGGTCCTGGATGACGGTTTCCGAACGGCGCGGACTATAGCAGCCGCCGCCTGATGCGTCCCTGCAACCGAGCGAGCGGTCCTTGTGGGAGCGGCTTCAGGCGCGGCGCCGTTCGCGTGACGCGCCGTGGTGTGATTGCCGTCGTTGCGGTGCTGTTCGCCGGTCGCGTAGGCTTCGGCGCTGCTGATTGCGCCGCGTCGCGGGCCAAGGTCACGCCGGGCGCTGCCCCATCCTGACCTTGAGGGCGAAGTCTGTCTGCACGGGAATCCCATGATCATCGCCCTCACCATATTCCTTTCAGCCTTTCTGCTGTTCACGGTGCAACTGATCCTCGGCAAGTGGCTGTTGCCCTGGTTCGGCGGAGTGCCGGCGGTATGGACCACCAGCATGCTGTTCTTTCAGCTGCTGCTGCTGGCCGGTTACGGCTATGCTCGCCTGCTCGATCACTATCTCGATCCGCCGCTGCAGGCGCGGGTGCACGGCGGCCTGCTGCTGCTGGCGGCGCTCACACTGGGGCTGCAGTGGTATGGCTGGGGGGTGCCGCTGCTGCCGGATGCGGCGTGGCGCCCGGATCCTGAATCCATCCCCTGGTTGCATCTGCTGGGGACCCTGACCCTGGCGGTGGGTGTCCCCTTTCTGCTGCTGGCCGCCACCAGTCCGCTGCTGCAGCGCTGGTACAGCCTGCTTGCATCCGGCAACAGTCCCTATCGCCTCTATGCCTTGTCCAACGTCGGCTCTTTGCTGGGACTGCTGGCCTATCCCTTTCTGATCGAGGTGGCGCTGGCAGTGCCGGAGCAGGCTTGGGTCTGGACTCTCCTGTTCGCGGTGATGATCGGCGGCTGTGGTGCCGCGGCCTGGCGCATGGTGGGCATCGAGGCACCGCCACCCGGAGCTGCGATGGTCGTCGCTGACAGCGCGGGGCAGGCTCCGGGGCGACCGGCTGAATGGCTGCTGCTGTCAGCCGCCGCGGTGGCCATGCTGCTGGCGGTCACCAATTTGCTGTCCCAGGACATCGCCGTGGTGCCCCTGCTCTGGGTGGTGCCGCTGGCACTCTATCTGGTCACGTTCATCCTCTGCTTCGACCATCCGCGCTGGTATCGGCAGTCTCTGTTCGTGGCGTTGCTGGCCCTGCTGGTGGTGGCGGTGTCCGTCGTCCTCACCAGTCCCGCCAAACCGGGTCTGCTGGAGCAGCTTCTGCTCTACGGCAGCCTGCTGTTCGTGTTTTGCATGCTTTGCCACGGCGAGCTCTACCGGTCCCGGCCTGAAGTGTCGCGGCTGACGTCCTTCTATCTGATGGTGGCCACAGGTGGCGCTTTGGGGGGCGCCTTCGTCAGCCTCGTCGCGCCCTGGCTGTTCAAGGGCTTCTGGGAGTTTCCGGTGGTGCTGCTGGCGGGCTGCGCCATGCTGCTTCTGCGCTGGCAGCAGCAGGGCCTGCTGGCTCAGGGCCACTGGCGCCACGCGGCCGTCGTCAGCGGCATCCTGCTGGCCTTCGTTGCTGCCGGCACCATCAATGTCCATGCCGCAGCTCCGGGCGGTGGCCTGCGGTTGCTGCTGCTGGTGGCAGCGACGTTTGCCTGTACCCATCTGGCCTGCTTCGCCCTGGCGAAGCTGGGTACCGGCAGTGTGCTCAAGCTTCGGGTCTGGGGTCTCGGTGAGCATGCCTGCGTGCTGTTTCTGGCTGCTGCCATTCTCAGCGTGCAGGTGCTGGCGACGTTCAAGGACACCCTCTGGGTGGCGCGCAATTTCTACGGCGTGGTGCGGGTCATCGAAGTGGCGGGGCAGCCCTCAGCGCCGGCCTACCGGGAGATGCTGCACGGACAGGTTCAGCATGGCTTTCAGTTCGTCGACTCCGACTGGCGCAGCTTTCCCACCAGCTACTACTCGCCGGATGGAGGCGCGGGACTGGCGCTGACGCACCACCCCCGGGGTGGCGCCTCTGACGCCGCGCTGTCGGTGGGGGTGATTGGCCTCGGCATCGGCACCCTGGCCGCCTACGGCCGGCCGCAGGATCGCTACGTGCAGTACGAGATCAATCCGCTGGTCAGCCGACTGGCCCTCGGTGCCGGCGGCTGGTTCTCCTACCTCGAGGACAGCCCTGCACTGCAGGAGATCGTCGGGGGCGATGCCCGGATTGCCATGGAGGCCCATCTGGCTGCTCATGGGGGGCGGGGTTTCGACGTGCTGGTGCTCGACGCCTTCAGTGGCGACGCCGTGCCGGCCCATCTGCTGACGGTGGAAGCCTTCGACCTGTACCGGGCGCACCTGGCCGATACGGATGCGGTCATTGCCGCGCACGTTTCCAACCTGTTCCTGGATCTGCCGCGGGTGGTCCGTGGAGCGGCGCAGCGCTTGGGTCTCGAGGCCATCACCGTCACCGCAGGCGGCAGCGGTCCGCGGCCCTTCGCATCCGACTGGGTGATTCTCTTTGCGCCCGAAAACAGCTGGATCCGCAGCAGTCCGATCATGGATGCGGTATCCCTGGATCCGGACGGTGAGCCGGAGCTGTGGACGGATCGCTACAGCAGCCTGTTCCGCATCATGCGCACCCAGCCGCGCATCTGACCTGCGGGTGGGGTCAAAGCAGCGCCACGATCTCCATGGCGGCTGCATAGGGGGTGAGGTCACCGCTCTGGACCCGGGATTCGAGTTCGCGGCGGCGCTGATTCAGGGGTTCGTTGCGGGTCAGCCGCGCCTCCACCAGGGCCAGGATCAGGTGCTGCATCCACTCCAGGTTCTGCCGGGCACGGCGGTCGGCAAAGGCCCCATTGGCTTCAGCTGAAGCGCGGAACTCGCTGATCATCTGCCAGATGGCATCGATGCGGGTGTGCTCTATGGCGGAGCAGGTGAGCACGCGGGGCGTCCAGTCGCTGCGGTGACCGAGCAGGTCCAGCGCGCTCTGGTAGTGGCCACGGGTGCGCTCGGCCTGGGCGGCCAACTCACCGTCGGCCTTGTTGATGACCACCGCGTCGGCCAGTTCGAGGATGCCCTTCTTGATGCCCTGCAGTTCGTCGCCGGCGTTGGGCAGCATCAGCACCAGGAAAAAGTCCACCATCCCCGCCACCTGATACTCGCTCTGGCCGACGCCCACGGTCTCCACCAGGATGACGTCGTAGCCGGCGGCCTCGCAGAGCAGTTTGGTTTCGCGGGTCTTCTGGGCGACGCCGCCGAGGGCCCCGGCCGAGGGTGAGGGCCGGATGAAGGCATGGGTTTCCCGTGATAGTTCTTCCATGCGGGTCTTGTCACCGAGGATGGAACCGCCGCTGACCGGTGAACTCGGATCCACGGCCAGCACGGCGACCTTGTGACCCTGCCTGATCAGGTGGCGCCCGAAGGCCTCGATGAAGGTGGATTTGCCCACGCCCGGACTGCCGCTGATGCCGATGCGGATGCTGCGTCCGGTGTGAGGCAGCGCGGCCTGCAGCAGGGCCTGGGCGGCCTCGCGGTCGGCGTCGCGGGTGCTCTCCACCAGGGTGATGGCCTTGGCCAGCGCCCGCCGCTGGCCGCCAAGGATGTCTTCGATGGCGGGGGCTGCGGTCAAGCTCAGGCCGCCTGGCTGTGCTCGATGGCCTTGAGCACGTCCCGGGCCGCTGCAGGAATGCGCGTCCCCGGTCCGAAGATGGCCACCGCGCCTGCCTGGGTCAGGAAGTCGTAGTCCTTGCGCGGGATGACGCCGCCCACCACCACCAGGATGTCGCTGGCACCTTCCTGCTTCAGGGCGGCAATGAGCTGCGGCACCAGGGTCTTGTGGCCGGCGGCCTGGGAGGACACGCCCACCACATGGACGTCGTTTTCCACCGCCTGCCGTGCCACTTCCTCGGGGGTTGAGAACATGGGTGAGAGGTCGATGTCGAAGCCGAGATCGGCGAAGGCCGTGGCGATGACCTTGGCGCCGCGGTCATGGCCGTCCTGGCCCATCTTTGACACCAGCATGCGTGGCCGCCGGCCCTGCCTCTCCACGAAGCCGGCTATGTCCTGCTTCAGCCCCTGCCAGTCCGCATCATCCTGCCAGGCACTGCCGTAGACGCCGGAGACGGTCTGGGACTGGGCCTTGAAGCGGCCGTATTCCTTCTCCAGGGCGGAGGAGATCTCGCCGCCGGTGGCCCGCACCCGGGTGGCGGCCACGGCCAGCTCCAGCAGATTGCCCTCGCCGCTTCGGGCCGCCTCTTCGAGGGCGTTCAGGGCGGCGGTCACCGCCTGCTCGTCGCGGCTGGCGCGGATCGACTCGAGGCGGCGGATCTGGGATTCCCGGACGGCATCGTTGTCGATGTCGAGAATCTCGACGGCTTCGTCCTGGCCGTCACCGAGCTGGTACTTGTTGACGCCGACGATGACGTCCTCGCCGCGATCGATGCGCGCCTGCTTGCGGGCGGCGGCCTCCTCGATGCGCAGCTTCGGCAGGCCGGTTTCGATGGCGCGGGCCATGCCGCCCTGTGCTTCCACTTCCTCGATCAGTGCCCAGGCTTTCTCGGCGATGTCCCGGGTCAGCTTTTCCATCATGTAGGAGCCGCCCCAGGGGTCCACCACCTGGGGAATGCCGGTTTCTTCCTGCAGGATGAGCTGGGTGTTGCGGGCGATGCGGGCGGAGAATTCCGTCGGCAGGGCGATGGCCTCGTCCAGGGCATTGGTGTGCAGGGACTGGGTGCCGCCGAACACGGCCGCCATGGCTTCGATGGTGGTCCGCACCACGTTGTTGTAGGGATCCTGTTCGGTGAGCGACCAGCCCGAAGTCTGGCTGTGGCAGCGCAGCATCTTCGAGCGCGCATCCTTGGGATTGAAGCCGTCGATGATCCGCGACCACAAGAGCCGGGCGGCGCGCAGCTTGGCAATCTCCATGTAGAAGTTCATGCCGATGCCCCAGAAGAAGGACAGCCGCGGGGCGAACTCGTCGATCTTGAGGCCCGCCGCCAGGGCCGTGCGCACGTACTCGAGGCCGTCGGCCAGGGTGTAGGCCAGTTCCAGGGCCGAGTCCGCGCCGGCCTCCTGCATGTGGTAGCCGGAGATGGAAATGGTGTTGAAGCGCGGCATGTGGGCGGTGGCGTAGCTGATGATGTCGCCGATGATGCGCATGGACGGCGCGGGCGGGTAGATGTACGTGTGGCGGACCATGAACTCCTTCAGGATGTCGTTCTGAATGGTCCCGGAGAGCTTCTCGGGCCCCACGCCCTGTTCTTCGGCGGCGACGATGTAGGCGGCCAGCACCGGCAGCACCGCACCGTTCATGGTCATGGACACCGACACCTCGTCCAGTGGAATGCCGTCGAAGAGGATCTTCATGTCCTCCACCGAGTCCACCGCCACGCCGGCCTTGCCGACGTCGCCGGTGACCCGGGGATGATCGGAATCGTAGCCGCGATGGGTGGCGAGATCGAAGGCCACGGAAATGCCCTGGCCGCCGGCCGCCAGCGCTTTGCGGTAGAAGGCGTTGGATGCCTCGGCGGTGGAGAAACCGGCGTACTGGCGGATGGGCCAGCGCCGGCCGACGTACATGGTGGCCTGGGGGCCGCGGATGAAGGGCTCCAGACCGGGCAGGGAGTCCATGAATGGCAGGTCGGCAGTGTCCGCCCGGGTGTAGAGCGGTTTGAGGTCGATGCCTTCCGGTGTCTGCCAGGTCAGATCGTCAGGGGTGAGGCCCTTGGATTGTTTGGCGACCAGCGCCTCCCATTCCTCGAAGGTGGCAGGCTTGGGTTGATAGGCGCGTTTCTCGGTCATGATGCGGGACGCTCTGGCTGGACGGATGGAAACCCCTGACGTGACATGGCCTGCGACTGAGCGGACTCAGCGGCAGGCCATGGGGGGGACCGGCTTGGCGCTTACTTCAGGCGATCGATTACCGCGCCGAACAGCTGCTGATCCGTGGGCAGCGCCTTGGGGACCGGCAGCGGCTTGGACACCCAGGTGACGTTGATCAGGTGCCGCCAATTGATGTTCTCGCAGGTGGAGTTGCCACCCCAGGTGCCGCAGCCCAGGGAGAAGGTCTGCCGCATGCCGTTCCACAGGTTGCCGCTGTTGGAGGCGGCCTGTGGCTGGTTGACCATGACCCGGGCGGTCTTGGTGCCGTTGGCCAGCTTCATGATGTTGTCGTCGTTGTAGGAGTAAATGCCGCAGGAGTGGCCCATGCCCTGGTACTCCTGGATGCGGTTGGTCAAGGCCACCGCCTCGTCCATATCCTTGACCTTGTAGAAGGCCATGATGGCGGACAGTTTCTCGCCGGAGTAGGGATGGTCAGGACCGGTGCCGGTCTCCGGCATGATGATGAACAGCCGGTCCTCGGGAATGTCCACGCCGGCCATGGCGCAGAGCTCCTGGGGCTTCTTTACCACCGCATCGGGATTGAGGTGGCCGTCTTTCCACAGCACGGCAGCGATCTTGCCGTAGGCGTCCTTCGGCGCGACCCAGCCGCCCTCGGCTTCCAGGGCCTTGATCAGGTCGTCATGAATGGCTTCCAGCGCGATCACAGAGTTGTCCGAGGAGCAGGAGGCGGCCAGATCGAGGATCTTGGAGATGCGGATCTTCTCGGCGGCTTCCTTGAGGTTCGCGGATTCATCGACGGTGATCACGGCATTGCCGACGCCGACGCCAAGCGCGGGCGTGCCGCTGGAGTAGGCTGCGCCGACCATGCCCGCACCGCCGGTGGCGAGAATGAGGTCGCACTGCTTGAGCAGTTCGTTGGTCTTCTCGATGCTCACCGGGCCTACGTCCTGGATCAGGTCGCGGGGGGCGCCCATCTTCTCCAGTGCGTCCTGCATGCGCTCGATGATCATCTTGTTGGTCTTGTAGGCACGGGGGTGGGGGGCGACGACGATGGCGTTGCGTCCCTTCACCGCATTGATGCCCTTGATGATCGGCGTGGCTTCCGGGTTGGTGGAGGGGGCGAGGGCACCGATGACGCCCACGGGCTTGGCGATCTTGACGATCTGCCGCTCGGCATCCTCTTCGATGACGCCTACGGACTTGTCGTTCAGGATGTCCATCAGCGCGGCGCGGATCTTCACCGACATCTTCAGGAACTTGCCGTTGTAGTCACCGAGGCGGGTCTCATCGAGGGCATGCTGGGCAAGCTTCTCGGCCACGCCGGGCTGGGCACAGGACCACACCATGGCCCGGATCAGCTCGTTGACCCGCTCCTGGGTCGCGTCGGCAATCTGTTCCTGGGCCTTGCGGGCCCGGGCGATGATCTCGGCGATTTCGGCTGCGGCGTTGCCTTCGGCCGACTGTAGCGGTTGACTCTGAGTTTGTGCGGACATGGCAGAACCTCGCTCTGTTGCTGTGTTCTGGCGCGTCCTGCACGGGTGCTGGACGGCGCGATGATCTCCGGGTGGCGAAGAATACCACCCCGAAGCTGGATCTGGCAGCGCGCGGCTCGGGCGCGCCAAGCCCTTTTCAGGACTTCAGCTTGACTCCGAACTCGCCTTCGAACAGGGCGGCGTCCTCGCCGTTGGCGGCAATGCTGGTGGCCAGCGGGAAGCGCGCCTTGCCGCTGTCCTTCAGCCTGTCGAAGGCGGCGGCCTGCTCGCCGAAGCTGCAGACCGCGATGATCTCTTCCGCCACCGGCTTCAGGTAGCGGATCCGCCCCTCGGCCAGGACGATGGAGCCGTGCAGATCGCGCATGGCGAGCTGCAGATGCACCATGGACCAGCCGCACAGGGCGCTGATGGCGTAGAGGCTGCCGGCAAAGGCGGTGCCGTGCAGGTTGATGTTGGGAGCCAGGCCCGCGCCGACCTCCAGGGTCTCGCCGTCGAAGCTCCGGACCTTGATTGCAAGGGCCCGGGTCAGCGGTATGGTGTCGTGCCAGACCGTCTGCAGATCGTCACACAGCGCGGACAGAGATCGTGTCATGAGCATGGCGCTCCGCATCAGTTCGATGAGGCGGGGCATTATGCCGGGCCCTCGGCGAAGTGCCAGCGCCAGCGCCAAATTGCGACCGGGTCGCGCCTGACCGGGTCACACCTGACCGGGTCACACCTGATGGGCCGCGACTATAGCGCCCGGGACCCCTTCCGGCACCCTGTCGGATTTGGGGGTCCTCACCCTCGATGGGGCCTGATGCTTGGGGCGCGCGTGTCCCCTGTGTCAAAATAGTCAGCTGCGCCGGTTTTCTCTGGTTCTCCTGCGCCCGGTCCTGTTTGCCCCGGGAGGCAGTCCTGCGGATGAGGAAGCAGCGGATCGAGCGGGCTGCCCCCAGGCGCATCATGAAGCTGCATCATGTATAGGAACTTGCAGGATGGATTTCGAACTCAACGACGATCAGGTCGCCTACATCGAGACGGCACGGCAGTTCGCGGCCAAGGCCATGGCGCCGAAGGCGGCGGAGTGGGACGCGGGGGCGATTTTCCCCAAGGACGTGCTGCGGGAAGCGGGCGAGCTCGGCTTCATGGCCCTGTACACCCCCGAGGATGTGGGCGGCATGGGGCTGTCGCGTCTCGATTCCAGCCTGATCTTCGAGGAACTCGCGGGCGGCTGCACCTCCACCGCGGCCTACATGACCATTCACAACATGGCACTGTGGATGATCGCGAGCTTCGGAACGGAAGCCATTCGCGAGCAGTTCTGTCCCAAGCTCATCAGTGGCGAGACGCTGGCTTCCTACTGCCTGACGGAGCCCGGAGCCGGGTCGGACGCGGCTTCGCTGCGGACCACAGCGCGCATCGACGGCGACGAATACGTCCTCAACGGCCAGAAGATGTTCATCTCCGGCGCCGGCGACACCGACGTGCTGGTGGTCATGGCCCGGGTGGCGGATGGCGATGGCCCGCGCCCCGGTGCCAAGGGCATTTCGAGTTTCGTGGTCCCGGCTGACACTGCCGGCATCTCCTTCGGACGCAAGGAAGAAAAGATGGGCTGGAACAGCCAGCCCACCCGCGCGATCACCTTCGAGGATGCGCGCATTCCCGCAGGCAACCGTCTCGGCGCCGAAGGGGAAGGGTTCAAGATCGCCATGAAGGGGCTCGACGGCGGTCGCATCAACATCGCCACCACCGCCGTGGGTACCGCCCAGGCCGCCCTGGACACCAGCGCCCGCTACGTCCAGGAACGGCAGCAGTTCGGCGGGCCCATCAGCCAGTTCCAGTCGGTGCAGTTCAAACTCGCTGACATGGCCACGGAGCTGGTGGCGGCCCGGCAGATGGTGCGCATGGCGGCATCGAGGCTCGATGCCGGCCACCCCGAGGCCACCGTCTACTGCGCCATGGCCAAGCGCTTCGCCACTGATGTGGCCTTCGAAGTGTGCAACGAGGCCGTGCAGCTGCACGGCGGCTACGGCTACATCCGCGAGTATCCGCTGGAGCGTCACCTGCGTGATGTGCGGGTACATCAGATTCTGGAAGGAACCAACGAGATCATGCGCGTCATCATTTCCCGGCGCGTACTGATGGAAGGGGCAACCGAGGTGATCCGATGATCAAGAGCAGCACCGACAAACTCAAAGTAGCGATCGAAGGCAATACCGCCGTCATCACCGTCGACAACCCGGCGGCCAACGTCTGGGACGAAGAAAGTCTCAGTGGCCTGAAGGATCTGGTGGGCCAGCTCAACGAGGACCGCGACATCTACGCCGTGGTGGTCACCGGAGCGGGCGAGAAGTTCTTCTCCGCCGGTGCCGACCTGAAAGTCTTCGCCGACGGTGACAAGTCCCGGGCCCGGATCATGGCGCGCTGCTTCGGCGAAGCCTTCGAGGCCCTGGCCAACTATCGCGGCGTCACCATTGCGGCCATCAATGGCTATGCCATGGGCGGCGGACTGGAATTCGCCATGGCCTGCGACATCCGCATTGCCGAAGAGCACGCCCAGATGGCCCTGCCCGAAGGCACGGTGGGCCTGCTGCCCTGTGGCGGCGGTACCCAGAATCTGCCCTGGATCGTCGGTGAAGGCTGGGCCAAGCGCATCATTCTCTGCGGTGAGCGCGTGGATGCCGCCACCGCCGAGCGCATCGGCCTGGTGGAGCAGGTGGTGGCCAAGGGTGAAGCGCTGACCACTGCCAAGGCCCTGGCGGCCAAGGTGGCCAAGCAGAGCCCGGTGTCCGTCACCGCCTGCAAGACTCTGATCCAGCAGGCCCGGCAGCGGCCCATGGCCACGGCCTACTCACACGAACGCGAGGCCTTCGTCGATTTGTTCGACAGCGCGGATCAGAAGGAGGGGGTCAACGCCTTCCTCGAAAAGCGCCAAGCGGAATGGAAGAACGCATGACCATCGAAGAAAAGTTGCTGAATGACGCTGACGCGCCAGCCATTCTCGCTGAGTGGAACACCGCTGACGGCCATGTGCTCGGCGTGATCACGCTGAACGTACCGAAGACCCTGAACTCCCTGACCCTGGACATGATCCGCATCATGGACCCGCAGCTGCGGTCCTGGGCCGATGACGACCGGGTCGCGGGCATCTACCTGCGCGGAACCGGTGAGCGGGCCTTCTGTGCCGGCGGTGACATCCAGGCCCTGTACCGGTCGGTGACCAGGAATCACGCCGCCGGTGAGCAGGTGGACGACCATGCGGTGACCTTCTTCGAGGAGGAATACCGGCTCGACCATCTGCTGCACCGCTATCCCAAGCCGGTGATCTGCTTCGGTAATGGTGTGGTCATGGGGGGCGGCCTCGGCCTGCTCTCGGCTTCGAGCCATGCCGTGGTCACCGAGACCAGCCGGGTGGCCATGCCCGAAATCACCATCGGCCTGTTCCCGGATGCCGGCGGCACCTCGCTGCTGACCCGGATGCCGGGCTCCATGGGGCTCTTTCTCGGTCTCACCGGCGCCCAGATCAATGGCAGCGATGCGCTGGAAGTGGGTCTCGGCCGGTTTCTCGTGGCCTCCGACAAGCAGGCGGAACTGGAGCAGGCGCTGCTCAGCCAGGCCTGGTCCGGCGACGGTGCAGGGGAAAAACTCGATGCCCTGCTGGCACCCTTCGATGCGGATGCCCGTTCGAAGCGTCCAGAGTCGAAGGTGGCTCCCAACCGCAGCGCCATTGATGGAGCCCTCGACGGCCGGCAGGGCGACTACGAGGCCGTCATCGCCGGGGTGCGCTCCCTGGCCGGACGTGACGGCTGGGTGGACAAGGGCCTCGCCACCCTGGAGAAGGGTTGCCCCGTCACCGCCGGTATCGTCGTCGAGCAGCTTGCCCGTGCGCAGGGCATGGCGCTTGCTGACATGTTCCGGATGGAAATGGTGATCGGCACCCACTGTGCCCGTCTGCCCGACTTCGCCGAGGGTGTCCGGGCACTGCTGATCGACAAGGATCAGGCGCCGAAGTGGAGCGTGCCGTCCCTGGACGGATTGCCCCGGGAGCGGGTGCTGGAACATTTTGCAGCGCCCTGGGACACCAATCCCCTGGCCGACCTGCGCGATTGATCGGATCGCGCCGGCCGGCGCGGTGCTAACGGGAGGAGACAAGGCATGGCACGGATCGGATTCATCGGTCTCGGCAATATGGGCGGCCCGATGGCGCTCAATCTGGTGAAGGCGGGGCATGACGTCGTGGCCTTCGATCTGGTGGAGGCGGCCCTTGCGAAACTGCGGGAAGCCGGCGCCGGGACCGCGGCTTCGGCGCGGGAAGCTGCTGTGGACGCCGATTTCGTCGTCTCCATGCTGCCGGCTGGACGTCACGTGGAAGGTGTCTACTTGAGCCAGGAGAACAACGCCTGCCTGCTGGACGAGATCGCCGCCGACACGGTGATCATCGATTGCTCGACCATTGCCGCCGAAACGGCGCGCAAGGTGGCGGCAGCCGCTGCCGAGCGCGGACGCAAGATGCTCGACGCGCCGGTTTCCGGTGGTGTGGGTGGCGCCGAGGCCGGAACGCTGACGTTCATGGTGGGCGGCGATGGGAAGGTGGTGGATCAAGCCCGGCCCATTCTCGAGGCCATGGGCAAGAACATCTTCCACGCCGGCGACTCCGGTGCCGGTCAGGTGGCGAAGATGTGCAACAACATGCTGCTGGCGGTGCTGATGTCAGGCACGGCCGAGGCCATCGGACTCGGGGTCGCCAACGGCCTCGATCCGGCAGTGCTGTCCAACATCATGAAGCAGTCTTCCGGCGGCAACTGGGCGTTGAACGTCTACAACCCCTACCCGGGTGTGATGGAAGGCGTGCCGGCATCCCGCGGTTACACCGGAGGCTTCCAGGTGGATCTCATGATCAAGGATCTCACCCTGGCCATGGATGGGGCCGCTGCAGCGGGCCAGCCGACGCCCATGGGTGCGCTGGCGCGTTCGCTCTACGTGCTGCACAAGAACAACGGCGCGGAAGGCCAGGACGACGCCGGCGGGCTGGATTTCTCCAGCATCCAGAAGTTCTACGGCAAGTAGGGCTCGTGTCGCTGATGAGTATCCGTTAGCTGGGATTGGATCGCGTCCAAATCGCTATCGGTATCGCTATCGGGATCGGTATCGCTATCGACTTCGATCCCGATTCCGATAGCGATCCCGATCCCGATCCCGATCCCGATTCCGACTCCGACTCCGATCCCAGATGGCGAAGGGCCGGGTCTGCAGGTCAGGCCCGCAGGGCCAGCGACGGCACGTCGTAGGGCAGGTCTTCGGGGGTCAGGGCGTGTTTGCCGACGGCAAGGGCCTTGCTGGCGGCGTCATTGCGGATCACCGCCAGCAGCTCGCAGCGGCCTTCATCGCAGGCTGCGGCCACCACCTCACCGACCTTTTCGCCCTCCGCATCCCCCAGGGTCACCGGGCTGCCCAGGGGCGGGGCATTGCGCTCGAGGCCGGCGATGGAGAAGCGGTACATGCGCTTTTTGAGTTTGCCCAGGTGCTGGGTCCGGGCCACCACTTCCTGGCCCAGGTAGCAGCCTTTCTTGAAGCTGATCAGGCCGTTGGCCTGCAGGTTCAGGGCCTGCGGGACGTACTCGCCTGCGGTGCGGGGCGAGAGCTCGATGTAGCCGGCCCGGATGCGGTGGGCCGCCCAGCGTGACCAGGGCACGGGCCGCGACTTGCCGGCCAGCGTCTTCCAGACATCGGGGGCGGCGGCCACCGGCAGCCAGATCTCGAACCGGGAGCGTTCGCCGCGATTGCGAATGGCCGTCCAGGGGGCGTCGGCGGGCCCGGCGGTGATCACCTCGCCCGGTACCGGAGCGGCACCGCATAGCTCGACGATGTGCTCCTCGGCGCCGTCGCCGACGAGCCCGATACCCACCATGTCGTTGCCCACTTCCACCAGTTCCGCCTTGGAAAAGACGATGAAGCGCGCCAGCAGATCCCTGACCGGGACGATCAGATCCCGGTGCAGGCGCAGGGTCAGCGCTTCGGGCGCACCCCAAACCCGGAAGGTGGCGATGGTGCGGCCCTCGCGGCTGCACAAGGCGCCGGGCAGGGCCCGATCCGGTGCCGCATCGCGCAGATCGCAGGTGGCATAGCCCTGGAAGAATTTGCCCGCCTCCGGACCCTCGATGCGCAGCAGGCCGAGTGGTGAAAGGTCGGCGACTTCCGGCTGCATGCAGGGGGCCGGCCCGTCGAAAGCGGCGACGCCGGGGGCGCCGTCCACATCCTCGAAGTGGGCTCCTTGACGTTCCAGGAACTGTTGCCAATCGGGGTGCATGGATTACTCCTTGAGAAACTCTCGGGCCCTGCGCCTGGCCAGGAAGGGGACCTGCCATCCTTGCTGGCTGCACGCTGCGTTCGGAAGGGGTGGTGGGCATCGAGGGACTCCCCAATGCCCGCCCGTTCCTCGCTGTCGAGGTTCCTCGTCTGTGAGAGGGTGCCCCACCGCTCGGCGGCGGTCGGCGCCTGCTGCTATCATCCACCGCCTCTTTTCGCTGCAGCTGCGCGGGCGGTTCGGCGCGCATTATAGACAGGGTGTGATGGACAGGTCATGACCGAAAATGGAGATTCTCATGACGCCAGCGCGCTGGATGCGCGGCGAATGTGGTGGCGCAGCCGCCGGGGTCTGCGGGAGCTTGATCTCCTGCTGCTGCCCTTTGTGGAGGATATCTATCCTACGCTCGAGCCGGATCAGAAAGCCGTTTACCTGAGGCTGCTGGACAATGAAGATCCGGAACTGCTGGTCTGGTTCACGGGCCGTGGTTCCCCGCTGGACGGCGATCTGATCGCCATGATCGACTGCATCCGTGCGCACGGGCGGCCGGTGAGCTGAGGTCATGGTGCTGCGCGGCACCCTGCGCCTGAAGCCTTCCCGCTGGGCCCGCCGGGCCCTCGCGTTCGGTGTTCCCGCCATCCTGCTGATTCTGCTCTACGCGGCCTGGTCGGCAGGGTCCATCCGGCCCCTGATCGTGCTGCCTGCCGTGTTCGGGGTGGCGCTGCTGGCCGCTTTGAGCTGGGACCGGGTGCGAGGCCTGCAGGTGAGGTCCGGCAGCCTGCTGCTCGACCTCGGCGACGGCCATTGGCAGCCGGTGGTGCCGATCGGGTCCGCCCGCATCTCCGCCCTGGCGGTCACCCTGGCCTGCCGGCGGGAGGGTGATGGCCGCAGGCTGCGCCTGAACATCTGGCGCGATGCCGTGGATGCAACCACCTACCGGCGTCTGGCGCGGATGGCCCGCCACGGACGCTGGCCGGTGGCGGCCAGCGAAGACCTCACGGCCACTCGAACTGCCAGTCCCGGTTCCCGTTGATGTCCAGGCGCCGGGGTGAGGGCGTCAGCAGCGTATCCCTCGGCGTGGCGATCTGATCCGGGTAATCCAGCGTGTAGTGCAGCCCTCGACTCTCGCGGCGGCTCTGGGCGGACTGGATGATCAGATCCGCCACCAGGGCCAGGTTGCGCAATTCGATCAGGTCGTTGGACACTTTGTAGTTGGAGTAGTACTCGTGGATCTCGCGCCGCAGCAGGTCGATGCGGTGCCGGGCCCGGGCCAGCCGCTTGTTGGTGCGCACGATCCCCACGTAGTCCCACATGAAGTGGCGCAGTTCGTCCCAGTTGTGCGAGATCACCACATCCTCGTCGGAGTCGGTGACCTGGCTTTCGTCCCAGGCCGGAGCGTGGGGCGCGGCTTTCGTCCCCGGCAGCTGGGTCAGGATGTCGGCGCTGGCAGCGCGGGCGAACACCACGCACTCGAGCAGTGAATTGCTGGCCATGCGGTTGGCGCCGTGCAGTCCCGTGAACGAACACTCGCCCACCGCATAGAGCCCTGGCACGTCAGTGCGGCCATGACGATCGGTGACGATGCCGCCGCAGGTGTAGTGGGCCGCAGGCACCACCGGGATGGGTTCCCGGCAGATGTCGATGCCGAGCTCGGCACAGCGCCGCAGGATGTTGGGAAAGTGCGAAGCGAGTTTGTCAGGGTCGATGTGGGTGACGTCCAGGAACAGGCAATCGGCGCCGAGCCGCTTCATTTCGAAGTCGATGGCGCGGGCCACCACGTCCCGCGGGGCCAGTTCGGCCCGGGGATGGAAGCGGTCCATGAAGCGTTCACCGCTGGGCAGGCGCAGGAGGCCACCTTCGCCGCGCAGGGCCTCGGAGAGCAGGAAGCTCTTGGCCTGGGGGTGAAAGAGGCAGGTGGGGTGGAACTGATTGAACTCCATGTTCGCGACCCGGCAGCCCGCGCGCCAGGCCATGGCGATGCCGTCGCCCGTGGAGCCGTCCGGATTGGAGGTGTAGAGGTAGACTTTGCTGGCGCCGCCCGTGGCCAGGACCACGAAAGGAGCCTCGAACACCTCCACACGCCCGCTCAGGCGGTTCAGGGCATAGACGCCACTGCAGCCTGTCCCCGGCAGCCCCAGCTTTTCCTGGACCAGCAGATCCACGGCCACGAAGTGCTCGAACAGCTCGATGTTCGGCTTGGCGCGGACGCGTTCCAAGAGACTGCTGCTGACGGCGCTGCCAGTGGCGTCCGCGGCGTGCAGGATGCGCCGATGGCTGTGGCCGCCTTCCTGGGCGAGATGAAAACGGGGATTGCCGTCAGGGCCGGCTTCGGTGTCGAAGGACACGCCCTGTTGCACCAGCCAGTCAATGGCCGCGGGCCCACGTTCCACCACGTAGCGGACCGACTGCGGGTGGCAGAGTCCGGCACCCGCGACCAGCGTGTCTTCCACGTGGGCTTCGAGGCGGTCGTCGTCGCTGAGCACAGCGGCAATGCCCCCCTGAGCCCAGCTCGTGGAACTGACGGGCAGCAGATCCTTGGACAATATGGCGACGCGGGCCTGATCGGCGAGGCCGAGTGCTGCGGTGAGGCCGGCAGCGCCGCTGCCGATGATGATGACGTCGAAAGCGTGGTGCGTGGTCATGCATGGGCTCCGCCTGACGAACCATTTCGGATCGCCGGCATTCAGGGGCGATTGGGGTACACGAACTCAGCCGCCGGCTGGCAGTCCCGAACCAGGGCGGGGTGCTGATCCTCAAGCTTCGCGCACGGCATGCGAACTTCAGGTTCGGGACAGTAGTATAGTCTCGAAGGGAGCGGCAGAATCACGCGGTGGCTGCTTGCTGGCCCGGAAGGTGCGCGGGGCCTGGTTTCGGCCGCCGGCTGATTGCCGCGCGATGGCCGAAGAAACATAACGATATCGACGTGCGTCGTTGGCGACGCACCGGGGAACCAAAGCGTGGCGGTAGTGGTCAACATGGGTGAACCCAGTCAGGACGGGAGTGGTTTGTGGCCGAACCGGCACGCGAGCGCGAAACGGAAGTTGGCCCGAGTCGCATGAGTGCACCGAAAGCCACGGACGCCCGGCTGGTCGAGCGGGTCCAGCGCGGCGACAAGCACGCGTTCGACCTCCTCATGGGCAAGTACCAGCAGCGCATTCAGGTGCTCGTCTCCCGCTATCTGCGGGATCCGGACGACGTCCAGGACGTCACCCAGGACGCGTTCATCAAGGCCTACCGGGCACTGCCGAATTTTCGTGCGGACAGCCAGTTCTATACCTGGCTCTACCGGATCGCGATCAATACCGCCAAGAATTTCCTGGTGGCCCGCAGCCGCCGGCCGCCGGCGGCGGACGTGGAAGCCTCCGAGGCAGAGTACTACGCCGGCGGTGAGGCCCTGCAGGAGATCGAGACGCCGGAGAACCGGCTGGCAGGAGACGAACTCAGCCGGGTGGTCTTTGCCGCCATCGAAGCCCTGCCGGAAGACCTCCGCACTGCGGTGACCCTCCGCGAATTCGATGGCATGTCCTATGAAGACATCGCCGCCGTGATGGACTGCCCTGTGGGAACGGTGCGTTCCCGCATCTTCCGAGCCCGGGAGGCGATCGATGCCGAGATCCGCCCTCTGCTGGAGGACTGATGAGCTGGATGGTGGATGAACATCGGCTGAACCGGGAACAATCGCTTTCAGTGAAGGTCATAGCTGATAGTCACGGACGCAGGCGAAAGTCCGCAAGATCAATGAGGTGAATGACGATGAGTGAGCGCTTGCGGGAGTCCCTATCCGCACTGATGGACGACGAGGCCGACGATCTGGAACTCGGCCGCATCCTCAGGGCCATGGACAGCGGCGAGGCTGATCTGGCCGGGACCTGGTCCCGCTACCAGCTGGTCAGCGCTGTGCTCAAGGGCCGACCGGGTGCAGTGGGACTGCGACCGCTGGCGCTGGATCTTGCGACGGCCGACGTCGATGCTGCCGACAGCCTTGCTGATGACGTCCTGGGCGATGCCCGGTCGTCCGAGGCCGGTGTCCTGTCAGAGAGCCGCAATCGCGGACGGCGCGCCCTGGGCAGTTTTGCCGTTGCGGCCTCCCTCACCGCCGTGGCGGTGGTGGGGTGGCAGTGGCAAGTGGGCGGCGAAGTGGAGTCAGTGCAGATGGCTTCCGGCGCCCAGAGCCTGGCTCCAGCCACGGCTCCGGCCAGTTCAGCGTTGCCCCTGCTGCGTCCGGCAGATCAACGGGGATTACTGCAGGCCTCCGAGTCGGGACGCGCGACCCGGGATGCCGGCCGTGCCCAGCTCTCCACCGCCAGCCCGTCGGCCGGAGACGTGGACATGCGGCAGCGGGTGGAGGCCTACATGGTCCGCCACGCCGAGCACAATGCCCTGCACAGCCGATCCGGCATGATGCCATTCGCTCGGATGGCTGCCTTCGACGGCGCTCAGTGAGGGGGCCTCGGGTGAATCAGCAGGTCTGTCGCTCGGGTTTCGGGCTGACCAGCGTGCTGATGCTGCTGGCCGCGCTCAGCAGTCCCGTGCATGCCGAGGATCCGGGAGTCTGGCTGGATCGCATGCATACCGCTCTCGCCGAACTCAGCTATCACGGCGAATTCAGTTACTTCCACGGTGGTGAACTCGCCAGTCTGAGCATTGCCCATGCCGTGCGGGACGGCGTCAGGCACGAGCGCCTCGTGCATCTCAATGGCACGCCTCGCGAAGTGGTGCGCCACGGCGACAAAGTCACCTGCGTCCTGCATCCCGGCGACCGCCTCATTGATCTCGAAGAGAGTGTTCCGGCCGGGCCTTTTGCCCAGAGCTACGGCCGCGTGCTCGACGGACTCCCCAAGGGTTACCGGGCGATGCTGACCGGTGAGGACCGCATTGCCGGGCGCATGGCGGTGCAGCTTCGCATCGAGCCGGAGGAATCCGATCGCTATGGCTATCGCCTCTGGCTCGATCGTGAAACCGCCTTGCTGCTGCGCTCGGAACTGCTCGACAGCTCTGACAAACCGCTGGAGATCTTCCAGTTCGTGCGCATCGAGATCGGCGGCCCCATCGAAGCGTCCATGCTCGAAGCATCGAAGGGCGATCACCTGGTCATGCACGAATTGGTCAAACGGGAGCGGGTGGCGCCGGGCCGGATGGCTGCCGAGCGAGCGGGCGCCGCCCCCAGCCTGGCTGTCGAGACCCTGGCCGCGGCTGCGAGTCCTGCGCCGGCGCCGGAGGGTCAGGATGTCGAGTGGGAGGCAGGCTGGTTGCCCTCGGGGTTCGCGATGGCTTCGGCGGACATCCGTCGGGTGCCTTCACGTCCCGACTCCGTGGCGAACCTGGTCTACAGCGATGGCATGGCGACTTTCTCCGTGTTTCTGGAGCGGGCGCCTGCGAATCTCGCGCCGGTGCACGTGGCGCGGCACGGTGCCACGGTCGCGGTGATGCGCCCCGTTGCGGCTTCGACGCCGGAACCCTGGCTGGTGACGGTGGTCGGTGAGGTTCCCGTCGAGACGGCCGAGCGCGTGGCCGAGCACGTGCGTCCGCGAGCCGCTGCCGACGATTGAAGCTCGAGCAGCCTGTTACACTGTCCTCGAACACCGGGTGACGGGACGAGGCTAGGTGACGCCATGCAGACCGAGCGTCTGAACGAAGAACTCACGCAGGTGGTGGCCTTGCATCCCGATCGCGTCGAACTTGCCGCTCGGGATGGCGGCACCTGTGGCAGCTGTGCTGCCCGTGCGGGCTGTGGTCATGGCCTGCTCGATAGCCTTGGCCGCGGTCGGCGGCGGACCTTCATGCTGCCCCGGACGGCGGTGCCCGCTGACGTACATGTCGGAGAGGCATTGCTGCTGGGCGTTCCCGAAGGCGCCATCGCCCGCGCTGCAGGTTTGGTCTATGGTCTGCCCTTGGCAGGGCTCGTGGCTGGCGCAGTGCTGGCCCCGGGCGGTGACGGAACAGCCCTGCTCAGTGCCGGTCTGGGTCTGGCAGCGGGTTGGCTGCTGGCCCGTCGCTGGTCAGCAGGCCGGGCTGAAGCCACGCTGCAATGCCGCCGCCCGGGCGCCGGCGGGCCGGGCGCTGCCCCGTCCGAAGCTGAACCAAGGGCGCTTTCGGTGGTCTGAATCGCCGTCGGCCGGCAGCGTTAGCCGACGCTGCCGACCCAATCCGCATTCATGGGCCCAATCGAGCCGGAACCACAACTGGAGTCATCATGTCAGTATCTGCTCGCGCTTCCTCAGGCCTCGCTGGTCTGCCCATCAGTCTGCTGCTGCTCGCCCTGCTGGGGATGGCCATCGCGCCTGCTGCCCAGTCGCGCGGCCTTCCCGACTTCACGGAACTCGTGGAAAAGGCGTCTCCTGCCATCGTCAACATCTCGACGGTGCAGCGGGCAGACTCCCGCCAGGGCGGTCTTCCCCGCGGCATGGATCCGGAGAACCTGCCTGAATTCTTCCGCCACTTCTTTCGTGGCATGCCCGAAGGCGGGGCTCCGAGCCAGCGCGAGCGCCGGTCCCTGGGTTCCGGGTTCATCATTTCCGCCGATGGCTTCATCATCACCAACAATCATGTGGTGGACGGCGCCGACGAGATCTTCGTCCGCCTGATTGACCGCCGCGAGTACGTCGCAACCGTGGTGGGCACCGACCCCCGCTCCGACCTGGCCCTGCTGCAGGTGGAAGCCACCGATCTGCCCACGGTGGCCATTGGTGAATCGGCCACCCTGAAAGTGGGTGAGTGGGTGCTGGCCATTGGTTCGCCCTTCGGCTTCGATTACTCGGTGACCGCGGGCATCGTCAGTGCCAAGGAGCGCAGCCTGCCGGATCGCAATCGCGAGAATTACGTCCCCTTCATTCAGACCGACGTCGCCATCAATCCGGGTAACAGTGGTGGTCCGCTGTTCGATCTCGAAGGCCGGGTGGTCGGGATCAATTCGCAGATCTTCACCCGCTCTGGCGGATTCATGGGACTGTCCTTCGCCATTCCCATCGACATTGCCATGGACGTCATCGAGCAGCTCAAGGAAACCGGTACCGTCTCGCGGGGCTGGCTCGGGGTCCTGATTCAGGACGTCAATCGGGATCTGGCGGAGTCCTTCGGGCTCGACAAGCCTGCGGGCGCTCTGGTGGCCCGGGTGGTGGAGAACTCACCGGCGGCCGCAGCGGGTGCCCAGCCCGGGGACATCATCATCGAGTTCGCGGGTCGCAGCATCGATCTCTCCAGTGATCTGCCCCACATCGTCGGTCGCCTGCGTGCCGGCTCCGAGCACCCCATGGTGATCGTGCGTGAGGGTGAGCGCATGACCCTGACGGTGGAAGTCGGGGAGCTGGCCGAGTCAGGCGCTCAGGCGGCCGCCAGGACGCCTGGGCGCAGTGCCGACAACCCCCTGGGACTCACTGTCGAGAGCCTGTCGGAGAGCGCGATCCAGCGCCTCGGCGTCAGCGGGGGTGTGCAGGTGACTGCGGTGGAGGACGGTGTGGCTGCCCGGGCAGGCATCCGCCGCGGCGACGTCATCACCCGGCTGAACAATGAGGAAGTGACCTCTGCCGACGAATTCCAGCGCATCGCGGCTGAACTGCCGACCGGGCGCTCGGTACCCGTTCTGGTGGTGCGTGGCGGCAACCCCACCTTCCTGGCGCTGCGGGTGCCCGAAGCGGAGTGAGTCCGGGTCTGCCCCTGCCGGCCGACCGGACCGGCAGCCTTGCGCCCCTGCCGGCAGGGGCGCAAGGTCAGTTACCGGTCGGGCAGCGCGGCAAGACGTTGTTCATCGGTCTGCTATAGAATGCGCGGCTTGCCTGCGGGCCACTGCCAGGACCAATCCCCTTGACCGATCTTTGCAACATTCGCAATTTCTCGATCATCGCCCATATCGATCATGGCAAGTCGACGCTGGCGGATCGCTTCATTCAGCGCTGTGGTGGTCTTGCCGATCGCGAGATGGCCGAACAGGTCCTCGACTCCATGGACCTCGAGCGGGAGCGGGGCATTACCATCAAGGCCCAGAGCGTGACGCTCTACTACGACGCCCTCGATGGTCAGCGCTACCAGCTGAACTTCATCGATACCCCCGGCCACGTGGACTTCTCCTACGAGGTGTCGCGCTCGCTGTCCGCCTGCGAGGGGGCCCTGCTGGTGGTGGACGCCGGCCAGGGCGTCGAGGCCCAGTCCGTGGCCAACTGCTACACCGCCATCAATCAGGGACTGGAAGTGATTCCAGTCCTCAACAAGATGGACCTCCCCCACGCCGACCCACCCAAGGTCCGGCGCGAGATCGAGGAGATCATCGGTGTCGATGCCACCGATGCGGTGGAGGTGAGCGCGAAGACGGGTTTTGGTATCGACACGCTGCTCGAGAGTCTCGTCAAGCGCATTCCGGCACCGCAGGGCGATCCGGAAGCACCGCTGCAGGCGCTGATCATTGACTCCTGGTTCGACAACTACCAGGGCGTGGTGTCGCTGGTGCGGGTGGTTAACGGCAGCCTGCGCAAGGGCGACAAGATCATGGCCCGGACGCTCAAGAAGCTGCATCAGGTGGACAGCGTCGGCCGCTTCACGCCGAAGCAGACGGCCACGGGTGAACTGCAGGCGGGGGAGGTCGGCTACATCATTGCCGGCATCAAGGACGTCCGTGGCGCCCCCGTGGGGGATACCCTGGTCCACGAGCGCTCCGAGGCGCCTGCCTTGCCCGGCTTCGAGCGGGTCAAACCCCAGGTCTTCGCGGGCCTGTTCCCGGTCAACGCCGATGACTTCGAGGATTTCCGGGACGCACTCGGCAAGCTCACCCTCAACGACGCCTCCCTGGTCTATGAACCGGAAGTGTCCGACGCACTCGGCTTCGGCTTCCGCTGCGGCTTCCTCGGCATGCTGCATATGGAGATCATCCAGGAGCGGCTCGAGCGGGAGTACGACCTCGACCTCATTACCTCGGCGCCCTCGGTGGTCTACGAGGTGCTGCAGAAGGACGGCAGTACGATCCAGATCGACAATCCGTCCGAACTGCCGGATCCGTCGCGGATTGAGGAGATTCGCGAACCCATCGTCCGCGCCAGCATTCTGGTGCCCCAGGAGCACGTGGGTGCGGTGCTGACCCTGTGCGAATCGCGGCGCGGTACGCAGGTAGACATGCAGTTCGTCGGCGGACAGGTCTCGCTGCTCTACGATCTGCCCATGGCCGAGGTGGTGCTGGATTTCTTCGATCGTCTGAAGTCGGTGAGCCGTGGCTTTGCCTCGCTGGACTATTCCTTCCAGCGTTTTCAGACCTCCCCGGTGGCCCGTCTCGACGTGCTCATCAACGGCGAGAAAGTGGATGCGCTGGCGCTGATCATCCACCGCGATCAGGCCCAGACCAAGGGGCGTGATCTGGTGGAGAAGATGCGCGATCTGATTCCCCGCCAGATGTACGACGTGGCGATCCAGGCCGCCCTCGGCGCCAAGATCGTCGCCCGCTCCAACGTCAAGGCGCTGCGCAAGGACGTCACAGCCAAGTGCTACGGCGGTGACGTGACGCGTAAGAAGAAGCTCTTGGAGAAACAGAAGGCGGGCAAGCGCCGCATGAAGCAGGTGGGCCGGGTGGAGATTCCCCAGGAAGCCTTCCTCGCCGTACTGCAGGTCGGCAAATGATCGGCCGGCAAAACGCCCGCTGCGCCCCTGTGACAGAGCGCTGTGTCGCGCAGCGAAATGCGCCGAACGGCATGACGTCCAGCGAAGGCAGCCCCCTCAGCTTCGTTGAAGCGCCTCGAGATCGGCCCAATCGCTGTGCGATTAGGGCCTTCCCACAAGCTCGCGTCACGCCAGCTGTGGGAGAGCGCTATTTCGCGCAGCGAAATGCGCCGATCTGGAGCGCGTTCAGCGCAGGCAGCGACTTCGGTTCCGGACGAGCGCTTCGAAATCGGCCCATCCGCCTGCGGTGGATAGGGCCTTCCCACAGGGAGGTCAGACCGGTTTGAACAGCCTGCTTGATTACCTGCCGGAGTTCCTGGTGGCGGCCACCTTCGTCACCGGCATTGTCTGGGCCCTCGATCGCTGGCGTTGGCGACCCGCCCGCCGGGCTGCAGCTGCGGAACTCGAGGCCCGGACGCCCGAATCGGGAAGGGATTCACAGGCCTACCTGGATGCCCGGGCAGCGCTGCTGCGGGAACCGGCGGCCATGGAGTGGGGTGGCAGCTTCTTCCCCGTGCTGGCCCTGGTGCTGCTGCTGCGATCCTTCGTGGCGGAACCCTTCGTGATTCCGAGCGGGTCCATGATCCCCACCCTGGAAGTGGGGGACTACATTCTGGTCAACAAGTACACCTACGGCCTCCGATTACCCGTGCTGGGGACCAAGGTGGTCCCGGTCGGCGAGCCCGCGCGGGGCGACGTGATGGTGTTCTTCCCGCCCCACCAGCCTAACTACTTCATCAAGCGGGTGGTGGGCATCCCCGGCGACCGGGTCGAGTACCGCAACAAGCGATTGTGGATCAACGGCGAACCGGTGCCGGTGGAGATCGTCGAACAGTCCCCGGCCGGCCGTCCCGGCGCGGTGGTGGTCGACGAGCGTCTCGGCGAGCACGACCACCGCATTCACATCTACCCGCAGATGACCGTGGAGGCCTGTGCCCGGCGTCGTCCCGATGGCTGTTCCTGGGTCGTCGGCGAGGGCGAGTACTTCATGATGGGCGATAATCGCGACCAGAGCGATGACAGCCGCAGCTGGGGCATGGTGTCGGAAGAGAACATCGTCGGCCGCGCCATAGCCATCTGGGCCCACAAGCAGCCCGGACTGAATTGGCCTACATTCAGCCGTAATGGCAGGATCCAGTGATGGCGCAGGGGGGAAACGGCATGCATCTGCATAAACAGCGCGGTTCTTTCATCGGCTGGTTCATCGTCATCGTGATCATTCTCGGCATCGCGTCCCTCGTGATCCGTCTCGCGCCCCACTACATCGATCACCGCACCATGCGCAGTATCCTCGAAGACATGGTGGCCGATGATCGCATCGCCCGCGAGAATGCGGCGGCGTTCCGGCGCACCTTCGGCGAGCGGCTGCAGATCAACAACATCCGCGACTTCAACGTCGCCGAAGCCCTGACGGTGGAAGCCCGCGCCGGCACCCTGACGGTGGATCTCAGCTACGAAGTGCGGGAACCGCTGTTCGGCAATGCGGATCTCATTCTGACCTTCGAGGAGAGCTTCGAGCGGGTGCTGCGATGATGGTCGACTCATGACCGAGGGCACGAACGTCGGCAACGCAGCCCCTGCGTCGGCAGACCCCCTCCTTGCGGAGCTTCAGCGCCGGCTGGATTACCGCTTCACTGACCTCCGCCTGCTGGAACTTGCCCTGACCCATCGCAGCCTATCCGGCCGCCACAACAACGAGCGGCTCGAGTTTCTCGGTGACGCCTTCCTCGGCTACGTGGTGGCGGCGGAACTCTTCGATCGTTACGGCGACGCCAAGGAGAACCAGCTGACCCTGCTGCGGGCCAGCCTGGTGCGCGGCAAGACCCTGGCCGACCTCGCTCGGGCCTTGGGCCTCGGTGAGTTCCTGAAACTCGGTTCCGGTGAACTCAAGAGTGGCGGGTTCCGGCGGGATTCCATCCTGGCGGACGCCGTCGAGGCCGTCATCGGGGCCGTGCTCCTCGATGGTGGTCCGGAGCCTTCCCGGACGCTGATCCTGCGCATGCTCGGGGATCGCCTGGAGCGCGCGCGGCCCGGAGAAGTGAGCAAGGACCCCAAGACACGGCTGCAGGAACTGCTGCAGGGCCGTGGTGAGGCCCTGCCCGAATACGAAGTGGTGGAGGTGGTGGGCAGCGATCATGCCCAGACCTTCACGGTGTCCTGTCGGGTTCCTGCCCTCGGCGACAGCGTCTCGGGCAAGGGGCGGACCCGGCGCGCTGCGGAGCAGCAGGCGGCTTCCGAGGCCCTCGATCGTCTCGGTGGAGGTGCCCTGTGAACGCTGCGACACGCTGCGGCTACGTGGGCATCGTCGGTCGGCCGAACGTGGGCAAGTCGACCCTGCTCAACCATCTGGTCGGCCAGAAGATCAGCATCACCTCGGATCGCCCGCAGACCACCCGGCACAACCTGCTCGGCATTCATACCGAGGGGGCCGATCAGATCATCTACGTGGATACGCCGGGCCAGCACGGCACGGAGCGCCGGGCCCTGAACCGGCTGATGAATCGTCACGCGCGCTCGGTGCTGGCGGACGTCGATGTGCTGGTGATGGTGGTGGAGGCGGGGCGCTGGAAGGCGGATGATGATCTGGTCCTCGATCGCCTGGCCCGGGAGCGGGGATTCGAGGACGGCCGGGCGCCGATTCTGGTCCTGAACAAGACCGATCTGGTGCATCCCAAGGAGCGCCTGCTGCCCTTCATGGAAGCCTGTGCGCGGCGGGCCCCTTTCGCCGAGATCATCCCGGTCGCGGCCAGTAACGGCTACAACCTCGACCGCCTGCTGGTCTGCATCCGCGAGCGCCTGCCCGAGGCCGTGCATCTGTTTCCGGCAGATCAGGTCACGGATCGTTCGGAGCGCTTCCTTATCGCGGAGATCGTCCGCGAGAAGGTCATGCGACGGGTGGGAGACGAACTGCCGCACCAGATCACGGTGGGCATCGAGCGCTACGTTGAAGAAGAGAACCGGGTCCATATCCACTGCCAGATCCTGGTGGAGCGGGACGGCCAGAAAGCCATCGTGGTCGGCCACAAAGGCGAGCGCCTGAAGCAGGCCGGCATCGAGGCCCGCCACGAGGTGGAACGCCTGCTCGACAAGCACGTCCGGCTCGAACTCTGGGTCAAGGTCAGGGGCGGCTGGTCCGATGACGACCGCATGCTGCGTCAACTCGGCTACGAGGACTGACCGGGGCAACGTGCATGTCCGAGCCGGTTTTCGTCCTTCACACCCGAAATTTTCGCGAGAGCAGTCTGATTGCCGAACTGCTCACGCCGGGTCACGGCCGTGTCGGCGTTGTAGCCCGGGGCGGCCGTCGGGGTCGCCGCGGTGGCGCTGGCGCGTTGCAGCCCTTCACCCTGCTGCAGGCCGAGTGGACCGGGCGCGGCGAACTGCGGACCCTGACCCAGGCCGAGTCCGAACGCAGTTTCCCCCTCGCCGGCGAGCGCCTTTTCGCCGGGCTTTACCTGAATGAACTGCTGCTGCGCCTGCTGCATCGGGAGGAGGCCCAGCCGGACATCTTCGAGCGCTACCTGCATACCCTGGACGCCCTGGCTGCCGATGGGGACCTCGAACCTGTGCTGCGGCGTTTCGAACTGCATCTGCTGGCGGATCTCGGCTACGGCTTTGCCCTCGATCACGACGTCCACGGGCAGCCCATCGCGGCGGAAGCGCGCTACCGTTTCCTGGCGGACGAAGGTCTGATGCCTGTGGGCGACGGCGTCCGCGACGCAACTGCCGATGGCGCGGGGGCCCCGCTGTTCAGCGGCGGCCATCTGCTGGCGCTGGCAGCCGATGCCCTGGACGATGCGGAGGTCAGACGCAGCGCCAAGCAGCTGACGCGGCTGGCGCTGGCGGCGCATCTGGGCGGGCGGCCGCTGCGCTCCCGGGAGCTGTTTCGCCGCCGCCGGGCCGACCCGACGCAGTGACGCGCTTCCCTGCCGCCATTCGCCGACTCAATGCGCCAGGATGCGTCGCGCTTCGAGCACCGCACGGTGGAGCCCGGGCGGCGGGAGCGCCCCGTGCCAGTCACGATTGGCCCTGGCCAGCGCTTCCAGCCAGGCCTGGTGCCGCGGCGAGGGAAACACTCTGAGTGCACCCCGAATGCGATGAATCTGGTTGCTGACGCTGTCGCGATCACCGGCATCGAGGTGGCGTGCGAGGGTCTCGAGATCCTCGAGCAGACTGTCTTCCAGTAAGCGGGAGGGTGGGGCCCGGGCCGGCAGTGCGGGTTTGGTGGACGTCGCCCCGGCGCGAAACAGCGCACCCAACCCACGTTCGATGGCTTCGAGGCCCTGGGGGCGAATGAAGACGTGGTCGAATGCGGTGGGGTCGGCGGCCCGGGCGTCCGCTTCGTCATTGACCATCAGGATCAGCATGGCTCCTTCGGTGGCCGGCTGCCGCCGCAGGATGCGGGCAGCGTGGATGCCGTCGAGGCCCGGCATGTTGCGGTCGAGCAGGACGATGTCGATGCTGGCGCCGAGGCCGGCTGCGCGGACTGCGGCCACGCCGCTTTCGGCCAGGATGGGTTGGGCGCCGAGGCGATGTACAGCCTCCGCGAGCAGCTTGCGCACCAGCGGGTGGTCATCGACGACCAGCACCCTTGGTGCAACTTCGTCGTCCTTCCGACTGGCCACGGGTCTGAGTTCCAGGGCCGTCAGCAGTTCGCTCGGAAGCAGGGGCCGCGGCCAGATGTCGGCTGGGACCTGACCCTGGCCTGCGGCAGCATGGGGCTCATCGTCCGCAAGCACCACCAGGGCGATGTGCTGCTGGCGGCAGTGCGCTCTGAGGTCGGCGCTCATGGGGTCCTGACCGAGCCAGCCCTGACTGACGATCAGGGCATCGAGTCCAGTGGGCTGACCGAGCCAGCCTGCCAGATCCTCCCGGGTATCGAATTCGTGAACCTTCATGTTCCAGGAGGCGGTGTGACGCAGCAGGATCTGTCGTTCAAGGGTGCTGGCGTCGGCGAAACCCAGCAGCAGGCTGGCCTCACCCTTGGGCCTCGGCTCCGGCAGCGCAGGGAAGGGCAGCTGCAGGCGGAAACGGCAGCCTTCCCCGCTCTGGCTCAGCAGCATCAGACGACCGCCCAGGGCGGTGGCCAGCCGCTCGGCAATGGCCAGCCCCATGCCCGCTCGGCCGGTGGCGTTCCTGCCCTGGGTGAAAGCCGACATCAGCTTGAAGCGTTGGCGTAGTGGGATCCCCGGTCCGGTGTCCTGAATCTCGATCACCAACTTGCGAGGCGTGCTGCGTGCGCTGAGCAGGACGTGTCCGGAGCGGGTACGGGCAAGGCTGTTGTTGACCACGTTGGCGAGAATCTGCCGCAGCCGGTCTGGTTCACCCTTGAATTCGCCATGTTGCAGCCGGGTCAGGTCGACGGCCAGCTCGACGCCCGCAGCGCGCAGGGGACGGGCGGTGGCCAGGATATCGGCCAGCACCGTCTCCAGACGGAAGGGTCGTGATTCACTCGCTGCCTGCCGGTGATTCAGACGGGCGATTTCCAGGCTGTCTTCAGCAATATGGATGAGGTGCAGCGCGGTGCGCCTGATTTCATCGAGAATGCGGTGGCGGTCGGGGTCCCGTTCGTCCCGGGCCAATTGCTCGGCGCCGCCGAGGATGCCCTGCATGGGGCTGCGCAGATCGTGGGCCAGACTCGCCAGCAGTTCGTTGGCGGAGTGCGCAGGAAGCGCAGCGCGGCGGCTCGCGACGGCGGCCTGAATCCTTCGCCACAGCGCTGCTGCACCGCTGTGCAGATTCAGGGACAGTGGCGATGCCGCCGATGTCCCTGCCGATGTCCCTGCCGATTTACCTGCACAGCTGCCGCGATCTGTGCGCAGTCCGCGCCAGGCCGACAGCCAGAACGCGCTGAGGGCGATCAGCGCGGTGATCAGAAGCCACACGGCGTGGTCCGGATAGTCGCTGTGCAGGAGCATTCCCGGCCCCCTTTCGGCTCCGGGGCATGCCTCTTTGGCATGTCTCGGCCGATTTCCAACGAGGCTGGCGGGCTTCTGTCGTGAAAGCCTGCCGGCTTGCCGCCGCCCGAGCCCGGATCGCCAAGCGATACGGGCCAGTGAGCGGCCCCGATGGTGCGGTGCCGTTCCGTTGACACCGATGGCGGACTTCACGCAGGGCTGCCTGCTGCGTCCACCTTCTCCCGGGAGCGGGGCAGTCCGGGGAGGGCGCGCCTGTCAGCGTGCCACCGCGGCCATATTCCCCTTTCCCATGGGCATATTAGCATCCGGCATTTCGCAAGCACTTGCCAGGGGGCGTATCATGCCCGCCCGGTCTGCTTTGGCAGCGCCCTGGAGCACTTCGAAGTCATGGTCCAGCGCAAACAAGACTACCCCACCGTCGAGTCCCTGGTGGGCAATACGCCTCTGGTGCGCCTGCAGCGCATGCCGGGCGAGACGTCGAACCTGATCCTGGCCAAGCTCGAGGGCAACAACCCAGCGGGATCGGTGAAGGACCGTCCCGCCATGAGCATGATCCGTCGCGCCGAGGAGCGTGGTCAGATCAAGCCCGGCGATACCCTCATCGAGGCCACCAGCGGCAATACCGGCATCGCCCTGGCCATGGCGGCCGCCATACGCGGCTATCGCATGGTGCTGATCATGCCCTCGCACATGAGCGACGAGCGCAAGGCCGCCATGGCGGCCTACGGCGCGGAGCTGGTCATGGTCACCAAGGAAGAGGGCATGGAAGGCGCCCGGGACCTCGCTGAGCGCATGCAGGCCGAGGGCAAGGGCCTCGTCCTCGATCAGTTCGCCAACCATGACAATCCCCTGGCCCACTACGAGACCACCGGGCCTGAGATCTGGCAGCAGACCGCAGGCACCATCACCCACTTCGTTTCTTCCATGGGCACCACCGGGACCATCATGGGCTGCTCCCAGTACTTCAAGGAACGCAATCCGGACATCGAGATCATCGGCCTGCAGCCCGAGGACGGCAGTCAGATTCCCGGTATCCGTCGCTGGCCCGAGGCCTATCTGCCGAAGATCTTCGATCGCGCCCGGGTGGATCGCGTCATGGATATCAGCCAGCAGGAGTCGGAGCAGACCATGCGTCGGCTGGCCCGGGAGGAGGGCATCTTCGCCGGGGTGTCTTCTGGAGGATCCATTGCCGCCGCCCTGCGTCTCTCCCGTGAGGTGGACAATGCGGTCATTGTCGCCATCGTCTGCGATCGCGGTGATCGCTATCTGTCCACGGGTGTGTTCTCCCCCGAGGCCTGAGCGAGGTTCTGTTGCCCATCCTGCCTGCCGGTCTCACCTGTCCCGCTGTTCGCCATGAGCTGACGCCCTGATGGCGCGTCGTCGTCTCGAGCGCAGCGAGCGCGTGCGGGTCTCGGAACTCGATGCCGAAGGCATCGGCCTGGCGGACAGCGGAGGTTTCAGGCTGCGGATCCGTGGCGGGCTGCCGGGCGAGGATGCCACCGTAAAGGTGCTCAGGCGCCGGCGCAATCGGCTCGAAACCCTGGCCGAAGTCATCGCCCATCCCCACGCGGATCGGGTGACACCACCCTGTCCCTGGACGGCGCGCTGCGGTGGCTGTGTCCTGCAGCACCTTTCCCCGGCAGCGCAGCGGAGCACGAAACGGCGCCGGCTCGAGACCCTGCTCCATGAACAGGGTGTGGCGCCGCCAGCCATCTGGTTGCCGGATGTGGTGGGGCCGAATGCAGGTTATCGCCACAAGGCCCGTCTGGGAGTCCGTCAGGTGCCGGGCCGGGACGTGATGGTGGGCTTCCGGGAGCCGGCGTCATCACGGGTGGCTGACGTGGAGGCCTGTCGCATTCTGGCTCCCGCCCTCGGTGAGCGGCTGACCGAGCTCAAGGCACTGCTGGGTTCCCTGACCATTGCCGATGCCGTCCCCCAGCTGGAAATCGCCTGTGGGGACAGCGATTTTGCGATCATCCTGCGCCACTTGAAGCCCCTGGGCGATGGCGATGCCGAGCGCCTGATCGAGTTTGCCGTGAGCAGTGGCGGGCAGATCTACCTGCAGTCCGCGGGTCCCGACAGCGTCGTCAGACTGTGGCCCGAGGAGGGCGCTCGGCGGCTGCAGTACACGCTGCCCGACTTTGGGCTGAGCTTTGCCTTCCATCCGCTGGATTTCGTGCAGGTCAATCCAGCCATCAACCGGCAGATGGTGGCCCTGGCGCTGGAACTGCTTGGCCCAACGGCCCAGGACAGTGTGCTTGATCTGTTCTGCGGGATTGGTAACTTTACGCTGCCGATGGCCAGCCGGGCTGGGAGCGTGCACGGCGTTGAGGGAAGCGAGGCGCTGGTGGCAAGGGCGCAGGAGAATCTTGCGGCCAATCGTGCTGCGGTGGGGACGAGTCGGGTGACGTTCACGGCTGCCGATCTCTACGCAGAGGATTTCGATGTCGGCCAGCTGCCAGCGGCCGATCTGCTGCTGCTCGACCCGCCGCGCTCCGGGGCCGAAAACATCGCCCGTGGCATCGGCAAGCTGGCCCCCCGCCGTGCCGTTTATGTGTCCTGCCATCCCGCAACGCTGGCGCGCGACGCGCGCCTGTTCGCCGATGCAGGCTACGGGCTCACTGCGGCCGGTATTCTCGACATGTTTCCGCACACGGCCCACGTCGAGAGCATCGCCGTTTTCGAGCCCCGGGACCCAGGATGAGGCTGCCATGGTCAAGGTGAGACAGGACCGCCCCGTTGCCGAAGACGGCCATGTGGACCTGCTGGCCTGGGTGGAAGCCCTGGGGCAGCGTGCCCATCTGCCCCATCCGGAGCGACTGCTGGCGGCGGTTGAGCTCGCCCAGCGAGCCGAGGCCGCGGGCCGCATCTGGGCCTCGGGTGAATCCGGGTTCGAGATGGGCCTGGAGATGGCCGACATCCTCGCCGACCTACGAGTGGATGAGGATGGCCTGGTGGCCGCGGTGCTCTATCGCGCGGTCCGGGAGGAGCAGTTGCCCCTGGCCGAGGTGGAGGCCGGCTTTGGCAGCGCTGTAGCTCACCTCATCGAGGGCGTGCTGCGCATGGCGGCGGTGAGTGCCCTGCAGCTGACGCCGTCGCCGCGGCTGCTCGGCAATGCCGATGAGCAGATCGAGAACGTTCGCAAGATGCTGGTCGCGCTGGTGGACGATGTCCGGGTCGCCCTGCTGAAGCTGGCGGAGCGGACCTGCGTCATCAGGGCGGTGAAGTCGGCAAGCCCGGAACGCCAGGAACGCGTCGCCCGGGAGGTCGCCGATGTCTACGCGCCGCTGGCGCATCGTCTGGGCATCGGCCAGTTGCGTTGGGAACTCGAGGATCTGGCATTCCGCTACCTCGAACCCGAAGCCTATCGGCGCATCGCAGCCCTGCTCAAGGAGCGGCGCGAGGCGCGACAGGCCTACATCGACGGCGTCATCGAAGTGCTGCAGCGGGAACTCCGTGCCGCAGGCATCGATGCCGACATTCAGGGGCGGCCCAAGCACATCTACAGCATCTGGCGGAAGATGCAGCACAAGGGTGTGGACTTCGACGAGATCTACGATGTCCGGGCCCTGCGCATCCTGGTAGGGCCGCTGCGGGACTGCTATGGCGCCTTGGGTGTGGTGCACGCCCTCTGGCGTCATGTGCCCCACGAGTTCGACGACTACATCGCCACCCCCAAGGAAAATGGCTATCGCTCCATTCACACGGCGGTGATCGGCCCGGAGGGCAAGCACCTCGAGGTGCAGATCCGCACCCACGAGATGCACGACGAGGCGGAACTCGGTGTCTGTGCGCACTGGGTGTACAAGGGCAGTGATGCCACCGCAGATCGCCTCTATGAAGAAAAGGTGGCGTGGCTGCGTCAGGTGCTCGAGTGGCAGGAGGAACTCGGCGACCTCGGTCAACTCGGTGAGAGCCTGCGGCGGGATTTCGATCAGGATCGCATTTACGTGCTGACGCCCGAGGGGCACGTCCTGGGCATGGAGCCCGGCTCCACCGCGCTGGACTTTGCCTATCGCATCCATACGGAGATCGGACATCGCTGTCGGGCCGCCCGGGTGGACGGCCGCATCGTGCCCTTGAATCATCCGCTGCAAACAGGTGAGAAGGTGGAAATCCTCACCGACGAGGATGCCGAACCGTCGTCGAGCTGGCTCAATCCCAATCTGGGGTTCCTGCGGACATCCCGGGCGCGCGCCAAGGTGCAGGCCTATTTCCGCGCCCGTGACCGGGAGCGCAACGTGGCGGATGGCCGCTCCATCGTCATGCGTGAACTCGAACGCATGGTGATCCACCCTGACGAGTTGCCGCGCCTCGCCGAGGCACTGCGGTTCGCCAGCGTGGATGAATTGTTTCATGCCGTCGGTACCGGTGATCTGCGACCGTCCAGGGTGCTGCGCGCGGCCCAGCATCTGAACGATGAACAGAGCGGTGGCAGTCAGCTCTCGCTGCTGCCGTCACGTTTCGGCGCCGACGATGCTGTCGCCGGGGGTGCTGCCTTCAGTGGCGTCGGCAATCGGTCGGTGGAACTCGGGGTCTGCTGCCAGCCGCAGAACGGCGATGCCATTCTCGGCGAAGTTCTCGCCCGCGGAGGTGTGGTGGTGCATCGACGGGATTGCGCTCATGCCCAGCGCCTGGTGCGTGAGCAGAGTCCGCGGGTGATCGTGGTGGGCTGGGGGCAGGTGCCCGGGCAGCGGGTGCCCTTCGACGTCCGCATCAGCGCCTACAATCGTGCCGGATTGCTGCACGATGTCTCTGCCGTATTCGCTGCAGAGCGCGTCGATGTGCTGTCTTCGACGGCCACCACGGATCGTGAAACCTCGACTGCAGTCATCGAAGCCACGCTGGAACTCGACAGCCTGGAGATGCTCGGCCGCATCATGGATCGAATCAGCCAGATTCCCAACGTCATCGATGTCCGCCGCAGTTCAGGCTGAGGAGCCTCACGGAATCCTGCTTCGGACGTTCTCGAGCTTTCCTTCCAGCCCTGCGCTTGTGGCACTTCGGAGCTATGTGTAATGTGCTGCGCTTCGTGATCGGAGAGCAGCCGGGTGTCGCTGGACACCCGCCATCAAGGGGACACACCATGAGGATCATCCTGCTTGGCGCGCCCGGCGCCGGTAAGGGCACGCAGGCCCAGTTCATCACCGAACGATTCGGCATTCCGCAGATCTCCACGGGAGACATGCTGCGCGCTGCGCGCAAGGCCGAGACGGCTCTGGGCAAGAAAGCAGACAGCTACATGTCCGCCGGCGAACTGGTGCCGGATGACCTCATCATCGCCCTCGTCAAGGAGCGCATCGCCGAAGCGGATTGCGCCAAGGGTTTCCTGCTCGACGGATTTCCGCGCACGATTCCCCAGGCCCAGGCCCTGGAGGATGCGGGCGTCGACATCGACCACGTGATCGAGATCGACGTCGCCGACGAGGAGATCGTGAAGCGGCTTTCCGGGCGCCGCGTCCATGAAGGTTCGGGCAGGGTCTACCACATCGAGTTCAATCCGCCGCAGCGCGAAGGCGTCGATGACGTCACGGGAGAACCGCTGGTGCAGCGCGTCGATGACCGGGAAGAGACCGTCCGCAAACGTCTGGAGGTCTATCAGGAGCAGACCCGGCCGCTGGTGGCTTTCTACCGGAAGCTGGCGGACAGCAAGCCGGGCATCGCCTTTCACAACATTCCGGGCATCGGCAGCATGGACGACATTTGCGCGCAGATTACCGCGGCGTTGGCGAACTGATTGCAGAACGAGGCAGCGCCAGCCGTTGCTGACGCTGCGCGGCCCATCTTCTGCCCACGCTTGCGACTTCTTCCCATCGTTGGAAATCTGAATCCCTGGCGCATTACCGGGTGTCTCATCGCAGCACGGTTGTGATGCCCTGGTGGTACCCCGGATCAGATCACGATCGAAAACCGGATTTTCGGCCGCATCTGCGTCGTATAAATAGACGCTGTGGCAGGGATGCATTGTCGTGCTTTATTCCCTATGATTTCGTCAGATCACAAAGCGCTGCCGTCTTGTGGTCGGGTGAACTCATAAATGTCGAGGAGAAGACCATGGCCAGAGCGCCGAAGTCCGGAACCGTACGTCGCGCCACGACCAAGAAAGCCCCCACGACCAGGAAAGCTGCTGCGCCTCGCAAACGCGCTGCAGCCAAGGCACCAGCCAGAAAGGCTTCACCCGCCAAGCGCACTCCGGTTCAATCCGCTGCGCTTTCGCGAGTGGAAAAAGCCGCCGAGACCGTCCGCAAGCAGATCGAAACCGAGCGCAAGCGTCTGGCTGACGCCCGCAAGAAGGCGGCAGCTGCAGCTGCAAAAGCCAAGGGCTCAGCGCGCAAGGCGGACAAGAATGCCGTGAAGACGGCGCGCAACAAGGTCGCCCAGATCAACGCCAAAATGCGCACCCTGCGAGAGAAGGCTGCGACCAGCTCTGCAGCACTGAAGCAGGCGAAAGCCGAAGCTGCGGTGAAGGCCAAGGTCGAAGCAATCAGCAAGCGCGTGGCAGCAGCCAATCAGGCAGCGGAAGCCAAGATTGGTGAGAAGATCGAAAAGGCTGTCGCGGCCTATCGCAAGAAGAAGGCTGCAGAACTCAAGCGCGCGGAATCCAAGCGTTCACGCAAGCGGGAGCAGACTGCACGCACGCAGATCCGCAAGATCGAACGTCAGGCCAAAGCCACCAAGCGTGGTGGAGCGAAGGCCAAGCGCAGTCCGCGTCGCGCTGCTGCCAAGACTTCCTGAAACAGCGGCATCGCGTCACGCTGATCTGCCTGCCCGAACCGGGCAGGCAGACGGCGCCGTCGTCACCTCGCCCAGCCGGTCAGCGGCAGGATCCAGACCCTCTCTCCTGCATCGAGATCTCTCTGCTCTCGCGGCAGGTCGATGAGGCAGTTGCCGACGGTCAGCGCTGACAGGATGTTCGAGTCCTGGCGTGAATTGGCGCTCACCTCGATGCGACCGTCGCCACCGATGCGGTACTCGCCGCGCTGAAAGTCGCGCCTGCCGGGTCGTTTGCGCACCGCTGCGGTCAGGGTCGCAGGAAACCGCACCGGTGCTTCGATGGCCTTTGCGCCTGCCATGCGTTGCAGGGCGGGTCGCACCAGCAGCAGGAAGGTCACCAGCGCTGAGACGGGATTGCCCGGCAGTCCGAACAGGGGGCGACCGCGAAATCTGCCGTAGGCGAAAGGTTTCCCGGGCTTGAGCGCCAGTTTCCAGAAGCTCACTTCGCCCGCTGAGGCGAGAACCTCGCGAACGTAGTCGGCCTCCCCCACCGACACCCCGCCTGAACAGATGATGGCATCGGCGCCTGTCGCGGTGTCGAGCACCTCTCTCAATCCGGTGGGGTCGTCGGGTGCGTGCGTCACCGCCATGACCTCGGCGCCGCTGTCGCGGGCCAGGGCCGCCAGCATCGTTGCGTTGCTGTCGTAGATCTGGCCGGCAGCCAGGGGCGTCCCCGGTGCGCAGAGTTCGTCACCCGTGGTGACGATGGCCACCCGCGGTCGGGGATGGACCGGCAGCGCTTCGAGACCCGCGGCGATCAGCAATGCGAGACGGGCCGGGTGCAGAGGGTCGCCGGCATGGGCCAGTTTCGCTCCCGCCTCGACGTCGCCGCCGCGGGGACGGACGAAGTTGCCGGAACCGGGAACGTCATCGAACTGCACGCGGCCGTCATCGAGGATGCGGGCATCTTCCTGGGCGATGATGGCGTCGGCGCCGTCAGGCAAGGGTGCACCGGTGAAGATCCGCGCGCAGCATCCCGACGCCAGTGCCGGTCCGGGACTGCCGCCGGCCAGAATGCGCTGGCTGACGACGAGGGCGTCGCCTCGCCGCAGGGCCTCGTCTTGGCTCGCCACGGCATAGCCGTCCATGGCCGAATTGGCAAAGGGTGGCACCGCCACGGCGGCGAGCTGATCGCAGGCCAGGTAGTAGCCGTGGGCTTCGGCAATGGGCAACGAGGGGCCCGCGGGCAGCGGCTCGAGACTGTCGAGCAGGCGGTGCAGGGCGGTGTCCAGATCGAGCAGCGTGGTCATGGGCGGACTCTCGTGGAGATGGGTTGCGGACTTCAGTCCCGCTTCGTCTGCTGGTGTCTGACCATCAGCATTCAGTGCCGTGTTGCAACGCAACCCGTTATTCTACGCGGCATTCTACTCACGCCGACCTGCCTGGGGCTCAAGCCGTGAATCGGTGAGCGACGCGGGCCGGCTCGTTCTCGCTTCAGTCAGGGAGCTGTCATGCAGGCCGTGCTCGCACTCGATACTTCCACCGACGCCTGTTCGGTGGCACTCGACCACGGTGGCCGGGTCCACTTCCGGCACCATGTCGAAGCCCGCGCCCACAACCGCCTGCTGCTGCCGATGATCGAAGAGGTGCTGGCGGAGGCGGGTCTGGCACCGGCAGATCTCGATGCTCTGGCCTTTGGCCGCGGTCCCGGGTCCTTCACCGGATTGCGCATTGCGGCGGCGGTGACCCAGGGTCTGGCCTGGGCACACGAGTTGCCCGTGCTGGGCGTGTCGTCGCTGGAGATTCTGGCTGCCGAAGCTCTGCTGCGGGTTGCGGATGCAGGCGGCGTCATCACGCTGCTCGACGCGCGCATGGGGGAGTGCTACTGGAATGCCTTCGACAACGGCAGCGGCGGGTTGCAGGCACTCGGTGAGGACGGTCTCGCGGCGCCTGCGGCGCTTGGCCCTGAAATTCAGGCGCGATGCGCAGCAGGGCCGGGCCGCTGGCTGCTGGTGGGTGCGGAACTGCTGCCGGAATCCTCCTGGCCGCAGTGGGAGGGCTGCGAAGTCGTGGTCATGGAGGCCCTGATCCCGGATGCGCGGACGTTGCTGACCCTGGCCAGGCCGCGGCTTGAAGCAGGGCAGGGCCTTACGGCGCGGGAAGCTGTGCCGGCCTACTTGCGCGATGCCAGCCGCTGGCGCCGGCTCGATGACCCGCCGCCCGACCGCCGGATGGGAGCATGACGGTCGGCGCCATCGAACTTAAGCTCGACCTGCATACCCTGCCTGCATCATTGAGACCATGGCTGGACGCCCTGCCTGCTGCAGCTGAAACGCCGGCTTCCGGCTTCGTGCTGCGCTTCCTGGAGGATCGTTTGCGTTTGCAGTCTCCCGAGCCCGGACTCGGTGAACTCGAGATCGATCTTGGCCGCGGTCAGGCCGGCTATCGTGGTGCCCGCGCCCGTAACGAGCGGCTGGTGCGGGCCTGCGGCGTGCGCGCAGGAAGCCTGATTGTCGATGCCACGGGTGGACTCGGCACTGACGCCTGGTTGCTGGCCAGCGCCGGGGCCCGGGTGACCGTGTGCGAACAGCACCCGGTGGTGGCAGCCCTGCTGGCGGATGGGCTGCGGCGTGCGGGCGTCGCACATCCCGAGATTGCCGGGCGCATCGAACTCCTCGGCGTTGACAGTCGGCTGGCGCTGTCGCGCTGGGATCAGCCGTTGACGGCGATCTACATGGACCCCATGTACCCGCCGCGGCGCAAGCGCGCTCTCGGTGATCGTCGGCTGCGGCTGCTGTCAGCGCTCTTTGCTCAGGGCGGCATGGAGGGAAGGGGAGATGACGTGGCCGGACTGCTGGCTGCGGCCCGGGCCGCGCCTGCCGCAAGGGCCGTGCTCAAGCGCCCCCAGCGGCAGCCCCTGCCCGCCGGAACCCCTGATCCGGACTACAGCCTGGAGGGCCGTTCCACCCGCTTCGACGTCTGGCGCCGCGCGGACATTGGGGTTTAGCGGTTGTGGGGGACGATCCGGTTCTTGGGACAAGCCCAATCGGGATCGCTATCGGTATCGGTATCGGTATCGGGGTCGGGGTCGGGATCGAAAGAGAGTGAACCTTGTGTGGTTTGGGGGGGGGGGCGTGAAATCGGGTTCGGGTTCGGGTTCGATAGCGATAGCGATACCGATACCGATACCGATACCGATACCGATGGCGATGGCGATAGCGATAGCGATGGCGATAGCGATACCGACGGAAGCGAACTACAGCGGGCGATGTAGATCAACCGCTATGGGTGGCAAGTCGCGGGGCTGGCGATCAGTTGCCGTGGCCACCCTGGTACATCAACTGGATGTCCGGCGTTTCTTCGTCTTCTTCCTCGCCCTGGGCGCGGCTGGCGTCGCGGCGCCGGGTCTGGACTTCCCAGACTGAGCGGTACTTGCGATCGCTGACGCTGGCGACGTCGTCAGGCGTCCGCAGGATGGTCGGGCGCAGAAACACCAGCAGATTGCGCTTGGTGCGCTCGGTGCTGCTGGACCGGAACAGACGGCCCGCCAAGGGCAGGTCGCCCAGGAACGGCACTTTGCGTCCGCTTTCCTGGATGTCGTCCTGGATCAGGCCGCCGAGGACGATGGTCTGGCCGTCGTCGGCCAGAATGGTGGTGCGAATGGTGCGCTTGTTGGTGACGATGTCTGAGAAGCTCTGATCACCCACCTGGGCGCCGGATTCCACCGAGGACACTTCCTGTTCCACCTCCAGCCGTACGGCGTCACCGTCGTGGATGTGGGGGATGACCCGCAGGGTGATGCCCACGTCCTCGCGCTGAATCGTGGTGAAGGGGTTCTGCGCTCCCGTACCGGTGGTGGTGAAGCTGCCGGTTCGGAACGGCACGTTCTGACCGACGATGATGGTCGCTTCTTCGTTGTCCAGCGTCAGGATGCTGGGCGTGGACAGCAGGTCTGAGTCGCTGTGGGTGCCGATGGCCTGCAGGATGGCGGCGAAGGACACGCCGCTGGACAGTCGGGCCACCGCCAGCGTCGGCGAGGTCACGTTGGCAGCACCCGTCAGCAGGTCGCTGTCATCGCCGCTGGCCAGCGCCGGACCAAGCAGGGACTGCAGCGCCTGCCCGAGCGGGCTGACGATGAGGGGAATGGTGGAACCGTCCCGATCGACTGCCGCAAGATCGACGCCGATGTTCCTGCGGTTGTTGATGGAGACCTCGACGATGGCCGCCTCGATCAGGACCTGGGTGCGGCGGACATCGAGCTGGTCGAGGATGGCGGTGACCTCCACCATGGTGGCCGGGTCGGCTCGCACCACCAGGGCATTGAGTGAGGTGTCGGCCTTGACGCTGGTGCGCATGCGGCGCCCGTTGGCGTCGTCCTGGTCCGAGAGCATGTCCGCGAGAATGACGGCGAGCTGTTCGGCGCTGCCATGGCTCAAGCGGAACACCTGGGTGGAGCCGAGCACGGTAGCCGGCTGGTCGAGCTGTCCGATCAAGGCCCGCAACTCGGTGATGGAGGCTGGATTGCCGCGCAGCACCAGGGAATTGTTGCGGGCGTTGGCCACCACCTGCACCGCCTGGGGGCCGGTGGCGTTGCGACCGATCTGGTTCGGTGCCAGGGCCTGCAGCAGTTCCACCATGTTCTCGACCCAGGCTTCCTTGAGCGGAATGACGGTGACGATCTCGTCCTGGGCCACGTCGATTTCACGGATGATGGCTTCCATGCGGCGGATGTTCTCGGCGTGATCAGAGAGGATCACGACGTTCGGCTGGTCCACCGAGGCGACGTGGGAATACTGGGGAATGAGCGGCCGCAGAATCTTTACCAGCTCGCTGGAGGCCACATTGGTGGCCGGAATCACCCGCGTGACCATGATCTCACCGTCGCTGGTGGGGTCGAAGTCCTGGCCGCTGGCGCTCTGCTTGGCCAGGGTCTGCTGGACGATGCGCACCACGTCGCCTGCGGGCACGGCGGCAAAACCGTGTACGCGCAGCACGCTCTGAAACAGCTCGTAGACGCCGTCGGCGTCCAGGGCGGCGGACGAGATCACCGTCACCCTGCCCTTCACCCTCGGGTCGACGACGAAATTGCGCCCGCTGATGCGGGAGACCTGGGTGATGAACTCGCCGAGATCCGCATCCTTGAGGTTGATGGTCCAGGTCTGCCCCTGATTGCCGGCCACCGCGGGCACCAGCAGGGCCAGAAACAACAGGATCGTCGCGCAACGCGGCAGGTGGACAGAGTTCATGGACCTGGGCCTCATTGGCGCGGAATGCGCGTGGTGACGAAAAAGCGGCGCTCGCCGCGCTGGATCTCGAGTCTCGCCGTCCCGGAGTCGATGATGCCGTCTACGGCCGCGGCATCCTGCTGCAGCTCCGTGACCTGCCGGCCGTTGACGGTGAGTACGACATCCCCCGGACGCAGGCCGATGCGGGCCAGATCGGCAGAGGATGCCTCATTGCCGACGCGATAGCCCTGACTATCGCCGAGCTGAACAGCTTCCACCCCGAGATCGCGCAGCGTGGAGTCCGGATCAGACTCCAGGCGCTGTCGATAGTTGCTCACCAGTTCCCGCAGGTCCGTGCCGGTGGTCTGATCCCCACCGGCTGCCGCCTGTGTGGGCGTGCTGGGCGGCGGTCGGCGCCGGGCCTCCAGGCCGGCGGTCCCGGAACCACCGCTGGTGTCCAGCAGAGCCTCAGCGCTGGAAGCATCGCTCATGCCGGCGGGTGTCCCTGTCGCAAAGCCCCGTGCGGCGCTGGCCTCCGGAAACCGCAGGGTTTCCAGTGCTCCGCCGCGGCGCAGGACGATACGGTCTTCCAGCACCCTGACCAGTTCCGCGTTGCCGGGCATGCGGTCGCCGACGAAGAACAGCCTGCCGTCCCGGTTGCGCTCGGCGACGATGGCCGAGGACGTACCGTCCGCGGTGCCGAGGAAGACGCCCTGCAGTTCCAGCTGCAGCCGCGTCTCCGGCGCGTCCACGGCGACCACGTCTGCGCTGCTGTCGGCGCGACCGAACAGATCCATGGCGGCGATGTCGCGGGCGGAGGCGACCTGCCGGTCCACGGCCACCGCCCGCTGAGGGCTGCTCGCGGGCGTGGTGACATCGGTTTCTGCACCGCCGAGGAAAAACCAGACGCCGTCCGCCAGGGTCCAGGCGATCAGGATGGCGAGCAGCACCTTCAACGGTGTGATCAATATGTCCGGGATGGCGTCCAACGTGTCTCCGCGTGGAGTGGCCGACTGCAGTCCTGATGCCAATGATTCTGGCGCATTTCCGCGGCAGTTCCTACCGGTGAAGCGCTTCAGCTGGACCGTGGATGAGGGCTGGAAGGCAGGCGTTGGGCGGTCAGAGCACCTGCTCGGAGAGTTCGATCAGAATCGTCTCCGGCGCCGGGCCGTCGGGCCAGGGGAAACCTGCCATGGCAATGAAGCGATAACGGATGCGCAGATGGGCCCAGCCGTCGAGATCCAGGCGGACGTCGAGCAGTTCGTCGCCGTTGGGGTCGAGAACCACGAGCAGGGGCTGTCCCTCGACCAGGCGCAGGCGGGCATCCAGTGCGGGGAACTCCACCGTCCAGCCCTGGCCAGCCAGGAAGTAGCGCACGAAGCCACCGGTCCAGTGGCCGTCGCCATGGACCTCGGCGAGCCGGTCACGCTGCGCTTCCAGGCGGCCATCGCTGAGGGTGAATTCACCGGAGGGATAGATTTCGTAGGGCTCCAGCAGCGCGCGCAGGCCGGCCTCCGTCACCTGGCCTTCGAGGCCGGTGACGACCTGTCGGCCGAGGCCGATGCGGGTTCTGGCCTCGGCATCGTAGCCTGCGCCACGGATCGTGAAGTCCACGTCGAGGCGCCCGCGCAGCAGCCCGGCAGGGCGCAGCCGCCAGCTCACCGCGCCGAAGTTGCGGTTCTCGATCAGCAGTTGTCCGCCACCACTGTGAACCCGGCCGGCGGGTGCGAGCAGGCGACCGTCGGCGCCGCTGCGTTCGAGAGCCATGCTGATGACGCCTGCGGGGGCGAACAGCAACAGGACGAAGAGGCCGACGATCACAACCAGCAGGATCAGCAGCCCGACCACCGGCCCGGGCAGCCTGCCCCGTTGCATGGCGGTCGCGGGGGCCCTCATGCCAGCAGCCGTCGGGCAATGCCCGCGTAGGCCTGGGCCAAAAGATCGAGCTGCGCGATGGGCACGCACTCGTCGATCTGATGGATGGTGGCATTGCAGGGTCCAAGCTCCACCAGTTCCACGCCATGGGGGGCGATGAAGCGACCGTCGGAAGTGCCGCCTCCGGTGGACAGCTCCGGTGCAACGCCCGAGACCTCTCCAAGGGTGGCGCAGACGGCCTCGATCAGTCGGCCACGTTCGGTGAGAAAGGGCTGGCCGGAGAGCTGCCAGTCCAGGCTGTACTCGAGGCCGGCGGCATCGAGCACGGCTTCCACTGCCGTCTGCAGGGACTCTGCGGTCTGCTCGGTGCAGAAACGGAAATTGAACATCACGTCCAGATGGCCCGGAATCACGTTGCTGGCGCCGGTTCCGGCGCTGATGTTGGCAATCTGGAAGGAGGTCGGCGGAAAGAAGGCATTGCCCTCGTCCCAGCGCCGCGAGGCCAGTTCGTGCAGGGGCTTCAGCGCCTGATGCACCGGATTGCGTGCCAGGTGGGGATAGGCCACGTGGCCCTGAATGCCGCGGACTTTGAGATACCCATTGAGGGAACCGCGCCGGCCGACCCGGACGAGATCGCCCAGGACTTCGCCGCTGGAGGGTTCTCCCACCACGCACCAGTCGATCTTTTCGCCGCGTGCGAGCAAGGCTTCCATGACGCGGACCGTGCCGTCCCGGGCCGGGCCCTCTTCGTCGCTGGTGATCAGGAAGCCGATCCGGCCGTTTAGGGGACGGCCTTCGGCAAGAAGCGTCTCCATGGCGACCACCATGGCGGCGAGACTGCCCTTCATGTCTGCCGCCCCGCGGCCGTGGAGCATGCCGTCGGCAATCTCGGCGCTGAAGGGTGGCCGGCTCCAGGCCTCCAACTCGCCCGTCGGCACCACGTCGGTGTGGCCGGCGAACACCAGCAGGGGGCCGCTGTCGCCCAGATGCGCCCAGAGGTTGTCCACTTCACCGAAGCGCATAGGTTCGATGACGAAACCCAGCGCGGATAGACGTTGCGCCAGCAGCTCCTGGCAGCCGGCATCCTCCGGCGTCACCGAAGGGCGTCGGATCAACTCCTGCGCGAGCTTGACGACCGCGCTCGAGGCGATGCCTGCCCCCGCTGTCGCAGCGACCTCAGTTGTGGGCATGGAGGTCCTCATTGAGTTGGACCGCGGTGCGATTGGTGCGGCACTCCACCCGGCCGCTGCGGCCGTTGCGGATGAACAGCAGGTCGGATTGGCCCGACAGTTCCCGCGCCTTGACCAGCTTCACGTCCGTGCCGTCGGCAGCGAGCAGCGCCACCGGCGTTGCGGCGGTGATGTAGAGACCCGCCTCGATGATGCAGCGGTCCCCCAGGGCGATGCCGGTGCCGGCATTGGCGCCGATCAGGCAGTTCTCGCCGATGCTGATGCGCTCGGTGCCGCCGCCGGACAGGGTGCCCATGGTGCTCGATGAACCACCGAGATCGGAGTGGGCGCCGACGATGACGCCCTGGGAAATCCGGCCTTCGATCATGCCGGGACCGACGGTGCCGGCATTGAAGTTGACGAAGCCCTCGTGCATGACCGTGGTGCCCTCGCCCAAGTAAGCGCCGAGGCGAATGCGGCTGCCGTCGCCGATGCGCACGCCGGTGGGGACCACGTAGTCGAGCAGCGGCGGGAACTTGTCCACACCGTAGACCTTCAGCGACTCACCACGAGCCCGCGCCTTCAGGCTGCGTGTGCCGACCTCGGCCACCGCCACCGGGCCCTCGCTGGTCCAGGCCACGTTCGGCAGCACGGCGAAAATGCCGTCGAGGTTCAGGCTGTTGGGCAGGCAGAACCGCCAGGACAGCAGGTGCAGCTTGAGATAGGCCTCGGCAATGTGCTCGATCTTCCTGTCCTGATCGAGCACGGTGAGCACACAGGGCCCGAAGCTGCCCTGACAGTTGCGGGCGGCGCGCGCCAGATCATCGGCGCCGGCAGCGTCGAAGGCCCGCGCCAGTTTCTCGAGGTCGGGATCCGTGAGGTCGGCGACGCCGTGCCTGCCGCCACCGGGAGCCGTGCCGAGTGCGGCAGCGAGGTCCGGGTTCGGCTCGAACACGGGCAGCGGATAGTAGACGTCGAGCAGGGAGCCATCCCGGGCGCGGGTGGCAAGACCGAAGGCGAAAGCGAACATCAGGGTCCTCGATGGCAGCGTGAAACGACGCGCATTCTAACCTACCGCTGGCGGCAAGCGGTCAGTCGTGCAGTATGCGGGGAGAGCCTGCGGTCGTGGGTGACGGATCGGCGCGGAGGGCGGATCGTGATCGGCCGGAGCGTCAGGAATTCTCAAGGGAGACAGTGATGGATGACAGCATCGAGAGGATACGCCGGCTGGCGGACCTCGGACGCGCCGACACGGCGCTGGTGGGCGGCAAGAACGCGTCCCTTGGCGAGATGATCCGGAATCTCACGCAGGCGGGGATTCGCGTCCCGGACGGATTCGCGACCACTGCCGATGCTTATCGGGAGTTCATCGCCCACAACAAACTGCATACCCCCATTGCCGGGAAGCTCGCCGGGCTCGACCCGGACCAGCGTAATCTGGCCGAGGTCGGCGAGGGGGTGCGCACGATGATCCTCGACGCAGAGATGCCCCCGCCGCTGGTGGAGGCGATTGTGGAAGCTTACCGCAGTCTCCCGGGGCAGCGCAGCCGTGGCGGTGCAAGCGTTGCCGTCCGCAGCAGCGCGACGGCGGAGGACCTGCCCGAGGCGAGCTTCGCCGGCCAGCTCGAGAGCTTTCTCAACGTCCGCGGCGAGGCGTCATTGCTCGACGCTGTCCAACGCTGCTTCGCCTCGCTGTTCACCGGCCGTGCGATCATTTACCGGGCGAACAACGGCTTCGATCACATGCAGGTGGCAGTCTCGGTGGGCGTTCAGCACATGGTGCGCGCCGACAAGGGTGGCGCCGGGGTCATGTTCTCGATCGACACGGAGACGGGCTTCCCGCGCAGCGTGATGATCGATGCGGCCTGGGGCCTCGGCGAGACCGTGGTCCAGGGCATGGTGGAGCCCGACCGCTATGCCGTCTTCAAGCCGCTGCTCGAAGATCCTTCGCTCACCCCGATTATCGAGAAGGAGCTCGGGGCCAAAGCGCAAAAGATGGTCTATGCCAGAAATCGCGGTGATGTCGGTGAGGCAACGTCGCGACTTGTGAAGACCAGCAGGAAGGAGCGTGACGCCTGGGTCCTGACTGACGAGGAGATTCTCACCCTTGCCCGCTGGGCCTGTGTGATCGAGACGCATTATGGTCAGCCTATGGACATGGAATGGGCCCGGGACGGCAATGACGGTGCGCTGTACATCGTCCAGGCCCGGCCGGAGACGGTGCAGTCCCGGCGCCAGCGCGGGAGATTCAGACGCTATCGTCTGAAGTCCAGGGGGCAACGGCTGCTCAGCGGCCAGGCCATCGGCGATGCGGTGGCCATCGGCAGAGTGTGCCGGCTTCAGAGCGCCGCCGAGATCGACCGTTTCGAAGCCGGCGCGGTGCTCGTTACCGGGAACACCGGTCCGGATTGGGTGCCGATCATGAAACAGGCGGCGGCCATCGTCACTGAACATGGCGGCCGCACAAGTCACGCGGCGATTGTCAGCCGCGAACTCGGCCTGCCGGCCGTCGTCGGCGCCGAGGGCGCCATGAACGTGCTCGAGGACGGTTCAGAGATCACCGTCTCCTGCGCCGAGGGGGCGACGGGCCATGTCTACGAGGGCCGGGCGGACTTCGACATCGAGGATATCGATCTCAGCAGCATCGCGAAGACTCGTACGCAGGTGATGCTGAACCTGGCCAACCCTGCCGCGGCACTGCAATGGTGGCAGCTGCCGGCGGATGGCGTGGGACTGGCGCGCATGGAATTCATCATCGGCAACACCATCAAGATCCACCCCATGGCGCTGGTGAAGCCTGAGGCCGTCACCGATGGCAAAGCCCGGCGTCAGATCCGAACCCTGACCCGGGGCTTCGAGGATCCCACTGATTATTTCGTGGACACGCTGGCGCGGGGTCTGGCGCGGATCGCGGCGGTGTTTCATCCGGCGCCCACCATCGTGCGCATGAGTGATTTCAAGACCAACGAGTATGCCGAGCTCATTGGCGGTGCGACTTTCGAGCCGGAAGAGGAAAACCCCATGCTCGGCTGGCGCGGGGCCAGCCGCTACTACAGTCCCGGCTATCGCGACGGCTTCGCCCTCGAGTGCCGTGCGGTCAGGAAGGCGCGGGAGGAACTCGGTTTCACCAGCATCGTCATCATGATTCCGTTCTGCCGCAGTCTCGACGAGGCGGATCAGGTTCTCGGCGTGCTTGCTGATAACGGCCTCATCCGCGGTCGCGACGGGCTCGAGGTCTACGTGATGGCCGAACTCCCGGCCAACGTGCTGCTCGCTGCGGAGTTCGCCGAACGCTTCGATGGCTTCTCCATCGGCTCGAACGACCTCACCCAACTCATCCTCGGCGCCGACCGCGACAGCGAGCTTTTGAGCACGGTTTTCGATGAGCGCAATCCGGCAGTGATGAAAGCGATCGCGCAACTGCTCGCAGAGGCAAGGGCGAGTCGCACGCACACGGGGCTGTGCGGGCAGGCGCCCAGCGACCACCCTGGGTTCGCACGGTTTCTGGTGGAGCAGGGTATCGATTCCATCTCGGTGACACCGGACAGCTTCGTTGCGGTCAAGCAGGTGGTGGGCGAAATCGAAAGGGAACTCGGCGCGGCCAGCAGTGGCGCGGCCAGCAGTGGCGCGGCCGGCAGCGGCGCGGCCGGCAATGCAAGTGAGACCTGACCATGCGTATTCTGTTTCTCTGTGTCGGGAATTCTGCCCGCAGTCAGATGGCCGAAGGGCTGGCGCGTGCGCTGTTGCCCGCAACCGTCACTGTGGAAAGCGCAGGCTCAGAGCCGGGGACGCTCAATCCCGCAGCCGTGGCCGTGATGGCCGAGATCGGCATCGACATCTCGGAGCATCAGCCCAAGGGCCTCGACGCGGTCGACATCGCTGCTGCGGATTTCATCGTCACGCTCTGCGCCGAAGAAATCTGCCCGGTCGTTCCCGGTGCGGGGAAGCGTTTGCATTGGCCGACCAGCGATCCCGTCGACATCGAAAGCTTTCGCCGCGCGCGCGAGCAGATCAGGGAACGGATCGAGGCGCTGAGTCGACGGCTGACTTGAGGACTCCTTGATCGAGATCTGCGCCCGATTCGGATGCACAGCGCCCTGTTCGCCATACCCGCCGATACAACATCAGGAGTTCGAAAAATCACTCCTGCCGCCCGGGCTCAAAGCGAGGTCACGAAACGCCGGATGCGCTCGGCGGCTTCCACGCATTCCTCCATGGTGGCCACCAGGGCCATACGCACCCGCTTCGCGCCCGGATCGCCGCCGGCGGATGGCCGGGACAGGTAGCGCCCGGGCAATACCGTGACGTTCTCGCTGCGGAACAGTTCGCGGGCAAAACTCTCGTCGTCGATGGGCGTTTTCGGCCAGAGATAGAACCCGGCCTCCGGTCGCGCCACGTCGAGCTCTGGTTCGAGGATGGGCAGGACGGCGTCGAACTTGGCCCGGGAGGCATCCCGGTTGGTGCGGACATGGTCCTCGTCGGACCAGGCCAGGGCGCTGGCGTCCTGCACCGACGTGGGCATGGCGCAGCCGTGATAGGTCCGGTAGCGCAGGAAGCGCGCGATCAGGCTGCGATCACCGGCGACGAATCCCGAACGCAGCCCGGGAAGGTTCGATCGTTTGGACAGGCTGTGGAACACCATGCAGCGCTCGAAGCCGCTGCGACCGAGTTGCTGGCAGGCTTCGAGAAGACCGAGGGGCGGCTTGGTTTCGTCGCCGTAGAGTTCCGAGTAGCACTCATCGGCGGCGATGACGAAGTCGTGGCGGTCAGCCAGTTCGAGCACTTCGCGCCAGGCTTCCAGGGTCATCACCGCACCGGTGGGATTGCCGGGCGAGCAGACATAGAGCAGGGCACAGCGATCCCACGTCGCAGCGTCGATGCCGGCGTGATCGGCCAGAAAGCCGTTGCCTGCAGGACAGTCCGCATAGACGGCTTCGGCGCCGGCCAGCAGGGCTGCGCCTTCGTAGATCTGGTAGAAGGGGTTCGGCAGCACCACGGCGGGCCTGGGCTCGAGGTTGCCGTCGATCACGGCCTGGGCAAAGGCGAACAGGGCCTCGCGGGTGCCGTTCACCGGCAGCACGGAATCGAGGCCAAGGGCGCCGTTCGGGAGCTCAAAGCGATGCTCGGCCCAGGCTGCCAGGCTGGCGCGCAGGGCATCGCTGCCACGTGTCAGCGGGTAGCTGCCGAGCCCCCGGGCGATGGCTGCCGGATCCGCGAGATGCTCCACCACGAAGGCCGGTGCCGCATGCTTGGGCTCACCGATGGACAGCGCAATGTGCGGCAGGTCCACCTTCGGCGTAACGCCTTCCTTGAGGGCGGCGAGGCGCTCGAAGGGATAGGGGTGCAGTCGGTCGATGCGTGGATTCACCCGAGTCCCACCTGTTCGTCGAGCCGGCTGCAGATGGCTTCACGCAGGGAGGCGGTGCGATCGGCGGCCTCGATGGGTCTGTAGTCCCCGTCGGTGACGAAGAACACGTCGTCAATGCGTTCGCCGAGGGTGGCGATCTTGGCGTTGTGCACCACAATACCCTCTTCCATGAAGATCAGGCCGAGGCGGGCGAGCAGTCCCGGTCGGTCTGCGGCCACCACTCTGATCTCGGTGTGCGGTGAGTTCGGTTCGTTGACGATCTCGACGCTGGTGGGAATGCGGAAGTGGCGCAGCGTGCGCGGCAGGCGGCGCTTGACGATGGTGGGAAACTCCTCCGGCTGCAGCAGCACGCGGGTCAGGGTTTCCTGAATGCGGGCAACCTTGGCCGGGTCACTGCCCACCGGGCGATCCTGCTCGTCGAGCACCATCAGCGTGTTGAAGCAGAGATCGTCGCTGGAGGTATGGATGCGCGCGTCGAGTACCGACAGGTTCAGCTGGTCCAGCGCAGCCACCGTGGCCGCGAACAGGTTGGGGTGGTCGCGGGTGTAGATGAAGATCTGGGTGGCGCCCTCGTGGGGCGCGCCGGCGTGGGCTGCGGCTTCTCCGAGCTGATCGCGCACCCGGACCAGTGGTCCGTCGCGATCGAGGTCGTGCTGGGTGACCGCCTCCATCTGCCAGGCGATGTCCTGGTGGTCGTGCTTTAAGAAGTAGTCCTCGTCGGTGTGCTGCCACAGTTTCAGCACCTGTTCCCGGTCCACCCCCTTGTCCACCAGCTCGCTGAGTGCCGCGTCGCGGGTTTCGCCGATCCACTCCTGGCGGTCCACCTCCCGGTCCACGCCCGCGCTGAGGAAACGGGAGGTTTCCCGGTAGAGCTGACGCATCAGGGTGGCACGCCAGCTGTTCCAGAGGGTGGGATTGGTGGCGTTGATGTCCGCGACGGTGAGCGCATAGAGGTAGTTCAGGCGCTCCTGGGTACGCACTTCGCGGGCGAATTCGGCAATGACGTCCGGATCGTTGATGTCCTTGCGCTGCGCCACCGCCGACATCAGCAGGTGGGCCTCCACCAGCCAGGCCACCAGTTCGGTCTCGTCCTCGGCGAGGCCGTGACGCTGGCAGAAGGCGCGGGCATCCACGGCGCCGAGTTCCGAGTGGTCACCGCCGCGGCCCTTGGCGATGTCGTGGTAGAGCCCTGCCACGTACAGCAGCTCCGGCTTGGCGATGGAGCGCACACAGCGATGGGCCACTGGATAGCGCTCCTCGCTGGACGCATAGCCGAAGCGGCGCAGGTTGCGGATCAGCAGCATGGTATGGGCGTCCACGGTGTAGATGTGGAACAGGTCGTGCTGCATCTGGCCGATGATGCGGCCGAACTCGGGCAGATAGCGGCCGAGGACGCCGTAGCGGCGCATCCGGGTGAGCTGGGACACCAGCCGGTAGGGCGAGCGCAGCAGGTCCATGAACAGGCGTGCATTGTCCGGATTGCTGCGAAAGTCGTCGTCGATCAGGTCAAGATGGTCGCGGATGGCGCGGATGGTCGCCGCCCGCACGCCCTGGACCCGTTCGTGGTTGGCCATGAGCACGAAGACTTCGAGCAGGGCTGAGGGCGTCCTGCGGAAGACCTCCGGGCTCGTCATCTCCATGTAGTCATTGTGAATCTGGAAGCGGGCGTTGACCGGCTCGATGCGTGTTTCCTCGCCGGCCCGGACAATGGCCTCGTCGAAGTGCTGCAGCACCACGTCGTTGAGTTCGCGCAGGGCCAGCACGTGGCGGTAGTAGTCGTGCATGAAGCGCTCGACGGCGAGCATGCCCTCGGCGTCCTCGTAGCCGAACAGCACCGCCAGTTCCCGCTGCTGGTCGAGCAGCAGGCGGTCCTCGCCGCGGCCGGACAACATGTGCAGTCCCCAGCGCACCTTCCACAGAAACTGCCGGCCCTCGAGCAGGGCGATGAGCTCGCCGGCGGAAAGAAAGCCAAGACCGATCAGGTGCTCGAAGTCCGAGGTGCCGAAGTGACGCTTGGCCACCCAGCCGAGCATCTGAATGTCCCGCAGCCCGCCCGGGGAACTCTTCACGTTGGGCTCGAGGTTGTATTCGGTGTTGTCGTGGCGCCGGTGGCGGGCCTCCTGCTCGGCCACTTTGGCCTGGAAGAAGTCCTTGGCGGGCCAGATCTTGTCCGTGGCCACGGCCTCGTTCATGGACAGGCGCAGCCGCTCCGGGCCGGCGATGGTCCGTGACTCCAGCAGGTTCGTCATCACCGTGACGTCCTTGGCGGCCTCTTCCCGGCACTGCTCCACGGTGCGAACGGAGTGGCCGATGGTCATGCCGAGGTCCCACATGCGCAGCAGGTAGCGCTCCACCACGGCGGTGGCGGCCGGATCCTCGTTGTCCAGCAGGATCAGCAGGTCGATGTCCGAATGGGGGTGCAGTTCACCGCGGCCGTAGCCGCCGACGGCGATGATGGCCACCGTCGGTGCGCCATCGGGCCCAGGGGGCCAGGCTTCGGCGTGATAGAGCTCGGAGATGATGCCGTCGAAGAAGTGAGCCCGGCCCCGGATCAGGGCCGAGACCTCGGCACCCTGCCGGAACTGCTGGTCGAAATGGGCCTGGGCCAGGCGGATGCGTTGCCGGGGGCTGACGGATTCGGCGCTGGCGTCGGCGCCGCTCATACGGGCAGTGCTTCTTCGGCGCGACGGGTGAGCACCTCTACCCCGTCGGCCGTCACCAGCAGGGTGTGTTCCCACTGGGCGGAGGGCTTGCTGTCGTGGGTGACCACGGTCCAGTGGTCCGCCAGCATGCGGATCCGGGCCTTGCCGGCGTTGATCATCGGCTCGATGGTGAAGGTCATGCCTTCCTGAAGGGTGACGCCTTCGCCGCGACGACCGTAATGCAGGACCTGCGGTGCTTCGTGGAAGGCCCGCCCGATGCCGTGGCCGCAGAACTCCTTGACCACGCTGAAGCGTTCCTTTTCGGCATGGACCTGGATGGCGTGACCGATGTCTCCGAGCGTGGCGCCGGGCCGCACCTCGGCAATGCCCTTGTAGAGACACTCCTGGGTCACCCGGGACAGCCGCTCGCCGAGGACGCTCGAACCGCCACCCACCAGGAACATCTTCGAGGTGTCGCCGTGCCAGCCGTCCTTGATGACGGTGACGTCGATGTTGAGCAGGTCGCCCTTTTTCAGCTTCTTGGTGTCCGAAGGGATGCCGTGGCAGACCACCTGATTCACCGACGTGCAGATCGAGCGCGGGAAGGGGGGTTGGCCGGGGGAGCCGCGGTAGTTCAGGGGCGCGGGTATGCAGCCGAGCTCGTCGACGATGAAGGCGTGGCAGATCCGGTCGATTTCGCCGGTGCTGACGCCTGGCTTGACGTGGTCGCCGATCATTTCGAGGACGCTGGCGGCAAGGCGTCCGGCGGTGCGCATGCCCTCGATTTCGGGGCCGGTCTTGATGGAAATCTGCATGCTAATCCAGTGTCGAGCCGGCAGCGTCGAACGCCGGGTCTGGTTCCAGTGCGAAGCGCGCTATGGTATAAACCGCGCCGCTCTGGAGCAATCACAACCCGGCCCTTGTGAAAATGGGTCGGTCGAGGCTCACGAGCGACTGTGCATGATCCATTAACCCATGACTTCGCACACGGTTCGACACACGCCCCTGGGTGCCCTTCGCGAGACGTAAGGGTTGGGACGTGGGAATCGTGGAGGCTCAACCCGGAGACCAGACATGACCGATATCTCGATGCGGGACCTGCTGCAGGCAGGCGTGCATTTCGGGCACCAGACCCGTTACTGGAACCCCAAGATGGCTCCGTTCATCTTCGGCGCCCGCAACAAGATCCACATCATCAACCTCGAACAGACGCTGCCGCGTCTGCACGCGGCCCTCGACTTCGCCCGCAAGGGCGCAGCCAAGAAGCAGAAGATCCTCTTCGTCGGCACCAAGCGGGCGGCACAGAAGATCATCCGCGAGCAGGCCACGCGCGTGGGCATGCCCTACGTCGACCATCGCTGGCTCGGCGGCATGCTGACCAACTACAAGACCATTCGTCAGTCCATCAAGCGCTATCGCGACCTCGAGACCGAGGCCAGCGACGGTACCTTCGACAAGCTGACCAAGCGCGAGGCGCTGACCCGCCAGCGTGAGATGGAGAAGCTCGAGCGCTCCATCGGCGGCATCAAGGAGATGGGCGGCCTGCCCGATGCCCTGTTCGTCATCGACGTGGAGCATGAGCGCATCGCCATCAGCGAGGCCAACAAGCTCGGTATTCCGGTGATCGCGGTGGTGGACAGCAACAGCGATCCCTTCGGTGTCGACTACGTGATTCCCGGCAACGACGATGCCATCCGCGCCCTGCGCCTGTACGTGACGGCCATGGCGGATGCCATTCTCGAAGGCAAGAATCAGGCGGCCGGTGGCGTTTCTCCGGACGAGTTCGTCGAAGTGGAAGAAGACGGACCTGCATCGGAAGCGGCTGCTGCCGATACAACGGAAGACAACTGAACGCCGGCCGGGCGGGCCTGCCCGCCGAGGCCTGACCGCCGCGCCCCTCTCGGGCGCGGCGCGCTGGCGATGGGCGACATCAGATCAGAGGAATCCAAGGCAATGGCTATCACCGCAGCAATGGTGAAAGAGCTCCGGGAGCGTACCGGAGTGGGCATGATGGACTGCAAGAAGGCCCTCGATGAGACCGGCGGCGACATGGAGGCCGCCATCGACAAACTGCGCAAGGAAAGTGGCCTGAAGGCTGCCAAGAAGGCCGGCCGTACCGCGGCTGAAGGCCTGCTCGGCCTGAAGGTGGCGGACGACAACGGCAGCGCCGTCATCGCGGAGGTCAACTCCGAGACCGATTTCGCGGCCCGCAATGACAAGTTCATCGCTTTCGTCCAGCAGGTGGCGGATACGGCGTTCGAGCAGCAGACCGACGACCTCAAGGCCCTGCTCGACGGCGGCCTCGAGGCGGCGCGGGAAGCCCTCGTCCAGGGCATCGGCGAGAACATGTCGGTGCGCCGTGTGGCCCGCATCGAAGGCCCGGTGGTGGGTGCCTACCTGCATGCCGACAGCAAGAAGGGCGCTGTGGTCACCCTCGAAGGCGGATCCCCGGAGCTTGCCCGGGATCTGGCCATGCACGTGGTGGCCATCGCGCCCCAGGTCGTGGCCCCCGCAGACCTCGACCCGGACGTGCTCGCCCGCGAGCAGTCCATCTTCGAAGCCCAGGCGGCCGAAAGCGGCAAGCCTCCGGAGATCGTCGCCAAGATGGTCGAAGGGCGGCTGACCAAGTTCAAGGCCGAAGTCAGCCTGCTCGAGCAGCCCTTCGTCAAGGACGGCGACAAGCGCGTCAAGCAGCTGCTGTCGGAGGCCGGTGCCAAGTGTCTCGGCTTCGTGCGCTACGAGGTGGGTGAGGGCATCGAGCGCGAGATCACCGACTTCGCCGCTGAAGTGGCGGCCCAGGCCCGCGGCCAGGGCTGAAGTCATGGCCGGAGCTGGTGACAGTCGAACGCCGCGTTATGCTCGCATTCTGCTCAAACTGAGCGGCGAGGCGCTCATGGGAGAGCAGAACTTCGGCATCGATCCGAAGGTGCTCGACCGCATGGCCGTGGAAATCGGCCAGCTCATCGCCATGGGTGTGCAGGTGGGCCTGGTGGTGGGGGGTGGCAACCTGTTCAGGGGGGCCGCCCTCAACGCCGCCGGACTCGATCGGGTCACCGGTGATCACATGGGCATGCTGGCCACGGTCATGAATGCCCTGGCCATGCGTGATGCCCTGGAACGGGCCAATATCCGCGCCACAGTGATGTCCGCCATTCCAATGAGCGGCGTCGTCGAGCATTATGACAGGCGACGGGCGATGCGTTACCTGAATGCGGGTGACGTGGTGCTGTTTGCCGCGGGAACGGGCAATCCCTTCTTCACGACGGATTCAGCCGCCTGCCTGCGCGGCATCGAGATCCAGGCCGACCTGGTGCTCAAGGCGACCAAGGTCGATGGGGTCTACACGGCTGATCCGAAGCATGTGGCCGATGCCGTGCTGCTCGAGACGGTGACGTTCCAGGAGGTCCTCGAGCAGGACCTGGGCGTCATGGATCTGACGGCCATTTGTCTCTGCCGGGACCACGACATGCCGGTGCGGGTGTTCAACATGACCAAGGTGGGTGTGCTCCAGCGTCTGATGTGGGGCGAGCAGGAAGGCACCCTGATCCATGGAGGCAAGGCGTGATCAACGACATCCTCAAGCAGACCGAAAAGCGCATGGAGAAAGGCATCGATGCGCTCAAGCAGGCCTTTGCCCGGATTCGTACCGGTCGTGCCAGTCCAGCGCTGCTCGATGAGATCATGGTGGACTACTACGGTACCCCCACACCCCTGAATCAGGTGGCCAGCATCATGGTCGAGGATGCCCGGGCCCTGTTGATCTCGCCCTGGGAAAAGAAGATGGTGCCTGTGATCGAGAAGGCCATCCTCAAGAGTGATCTGGGGTTGACCCCATCGACGACGGCGGATGTGGTGCGGCTGCCGATGCCGCCACTGACCGAAGAAAGCCGCAAGCAACTCGGCAAGACGGCCCGCGCCGAGGCGGAGAATGCCCGGGTGGCCATTCGCAGCGCGCGTCGGGATGCCAATGCGGAAGCCAAAGCGTTGCTGAAGGACAAGGCGATCAGTGAAGACGAGGAACGTCGCGCCGAAGATGCCATCCAGAAGCTCACGGATCGCTTCGTGGCGAGGGTGGACGAACTGCTGCAGGAAAAAGAGGCAGATCTCATGGAGATCTGAATTCGTGTGCTCTGTGGGCACGTGAATCTCGGCGCACGTCCATAGCTGGAAGCAGGTACGGGAAGCTTGCATGAAGGAATCTGTCGCAGTCTCACCGATCGTTGATCCGGTCCTCGTTCCGCGACATCTCGCGATCATCATGGACGGCAACCATCGCTGGGCACGAGCCCGGGGACTGCCGGGCTCGGCGGGCCATCGCGCCGGCGCCCGCACCGTCCGGCCGGTGGCCGAGCAGGCGGCAGAGCTCGGCATCGAAGTGCTGACCCTGTTCGCGTTCTCCACTGAGAACTGGAGCCGTCCCCGGCGCGAAGTGACCCTGCTGCTCGAACTCATGAAGCGCATGCTGCGCGACGACGTCGACGAACTCGATCGCAATGACATCGAGGTGCGGATCATCGGCGATCGCGGTCGGTTTTCTCCGGACATCCGCCAGCTCATGTACATGGCGGAAGAGCGCACCCGCGGCAATGGCCGCATGACGCTGATGATCGCGGCCAATTACGGCGGGCGCTGGGACATCGTCAATGCCTGCCGGGATCTGGCCCGACGGGCTCAGTCCGGGGCCATCGACCCGGAAGCCATCGACGAGGCGCTGGTGGCCGGCGCCACGGCCCTCGGTGACATGCCGCCGCCTGATCTGTGCATCCGCACCGGCGGTGAGTGCCGCATTTCGAACTTCCTGCTCTGGCAGCTCGCTTACGCGGAGCTGTACTTCACTGAAACCTACTGGCCCGACTTCGACGATGCCGCGCTGCGTGCGGCGATCGAGAGTTACGGATGTCGCCAGCGTCGATTTGGACGGCGGCAGGAACAGTGAGCAACCTCGGCCGTCGAGTCGTGACGGCACTCATCCTGGTGCCGCTGTTTCTGGCGGCCCTCTTTGGGCTTTCGGGCTGGGCCTTTGCGGTCTTCCTGGGCCTTATTCTGCTGCTCGGCGCCTGGGAGTGGGGTGGGCTGTGCGGGCTGGACCCGGTCCGCCGCGGCCTGTGGCTGTTTGTCTGCACGCTGCTGGCCGGGGCTGTCTACCTGCTGCAGGGGCTGTTGCTGGCCAGCCTGACCGGAGTGGCGTTCTGGATCTTCGCCATTGCCGCCGTGATCGTCTTCCCGCGTGGTCAAGCCTTCTGGGCGACACCAGCAGTCCGTCTGGCCTCCGGCCTGCTGGTGCTGGTCCCGGCCTGGGCGGCGCTGCTGCTGCTGCAGGCCATGCCCCACGGGCCCTGGCTGGTGCTGTGGACCATGCTGATGGTGTGGGGTTCGGATATCGGCGGTTACTTCTTCGGCCGGGCCTGGGGTCGGCACAAGCTGGCTCCTGCGGTGAGCCCGGGCAAGACCGTCGAGGGGCTTCTTGGCGGCGTCGCGGCAGCGCTGCTGCTGTCACTGATCATGGTGCTGGTGGCCGGCTTGCCGGTCAGCGCCCTGTTCGGCGTCATGGTCATCACCCTGCTGGTCGTGGCCGCGGCAGTGTTCGGCGATCTCTTCGAGAGTCTGATCAAGCGGGTGGCGGGAGTGAAGGATTCGGGCAGCCTGCTGCCGGGGCACGGCGGCGTTCTGGACCGGATCGACGCGGTGCTGGCTGCGGCTCCGGTGGCGGCTGTGCTGCTGCATCAGGTCGGCTCGGAGCTGCTGGCATGAGTGGCTGCCGGCGCAACTCTCGGCCGTTTCCGGGGTCGAAACCCCTGATCGATTTTCGAGGACGCTGATGGATCTGCTGCAGACGCTGCTGGCACTGATCGTGACCATCGCCATTCTGGTCACCGTGCATGAGTACGGTCATCTGCTCGTGGCGCGCTGGTGCAACGTCAAGGTACTGAAGTTCTCGGTGGGCATGGGTCCGTCCATCTGGAGCCGGCGGGCCAAGAGCGGTATCGAGTACAGCGTGGCGGCGCTGCCCATCGGCGGTTACGTGCGCATGCTCGATGAACGTGAAGGCGGCGTGGCGCCCGAGGACCGGCACCGGGCATTCAATGCCAAGACACCCTGGCAGCGCATCGCCATTGCGCTCGGCGGTCCGGTGGCGAATCTGCTGCTTGCGGTGGCGGTGTACTGGCTGATCTCCATCACCGGCGTTTCCGGCTTCGCCCCGATCATCGGTGATGTCCCGGAGGACTCCCCGCTGGGCCGTGCCGGCGTGCCGTCCAACGTCGAGATCATCGAAGTGGATGGCCGCGCCACGCCCACCTGGCAGGTCCTCAACATGCGTCTGGTGCGCCGGCTGGGCGATACCGGTGAGATCGAGGTGGTCACGCGGCGCCCGGGCAGCGAGCGGATCGAGCGGCATCAGGTCGCCGTGGAGCGCTGGCTGTCGGGTGAGAGTGAGCCCAACCTCCTGGCTGAACTGGGGTTGCGTCCGTTTCCTGCCGTGCTCGGCGAGGTGGTCCCCGATGGTGCCGCAGCCCGCAGCGGTCTGCGCGACGGGGATCGCATCCGGAGCGTCGATGGCGAGCCCGTGGCGGGCTGGCGCGAATGGGTGGAGCGGGTGCAGCAGGCCCCCGGGCGGCCCCTGGAACTGGAAGTGGACCGTGGCGGGCGCACCCTGATGCTCAGCCTGACGCCGGAACGCCGCACCCTGGATGACGGTCGGGAGATCGGCTTCGTGGGCACGGGTCCGATCTATCGCATGTCCCGCTTCGGGCCCCTCGAAGCCCTGCCCCGGGCCGCAAGCCAGACCTGGGAGACCACGGTCCTGACCCTGGAAATCCTGCGCAAGATGGTTGTGGGCCTGGTGTCGACCCGAAACTTGAGTGGCCCGATCACCATTGCTAAAGTTGCCGGCGATTCCGCGCAGTCTGGCCTGGAAACCTTCCTGGCGTTCCTGGCGCTGTTGAGCGTCAGTCTGGCCGTGCTCAACCTGTTGCCGATCCCAGTGCTCGATGGAGGTCACATTCTCTACTGCCTGGTGGAGCTGGTGAAGGGCTCTCCGGTGTCGGACCGCGCACAGCAGTTCGGTATGCAGGTGGGTATCGTGCTGGTGGCGGGACTCATGCTGCTGGCTGTGTACAACGACCTGATGCGGCTTTGATCGCGCAGGTGGTGTTCGCGGGACGGTGAACACGGGGAGATCGCCGGCAGTGCTCCATACAGGACGCGCCATGACTGGCCCATTGCGAGCGATCTCGGCAGAGGGATTGTCGGCGGTTGCGATTTTCGGTCTTCAGTCATGACCAGACTCACTTTTTCAAAGGGCATTCCTCTTCTTGATGAATCCAGGTTGCACAACCCGGCAGCTCGCTCCGGCGGTCCACGTCTTGGCGAATGAAACCCATGTGGAGCCTGTAGGGGTCCTGATCAGTCAGAGCGGCTGCCAGCGCGGCGGCCAGCGGCGCTGGCTGTCCCGTCTCCTGGCGCTGCTCCTGTGCGTCGGACTGCTGCCGCTCGGGAACGGCGTGCTGGCCCAGCAGATCGGCGCCAGTCCCTTCATCGTCTCGGACATCCGGGTCCAGGGGCTGCAGCGGGTGTCCGCCGGCAACGTCTTCAACCTGCTGCCGGTGAACGTGGGGGACCGGGTCGACCAGAGGACGGGTCAGGAGATCATCCGCAGCCTGTTCGCTTCCGGATTCTTCAGCGACATCCGCGTCGGTCGTGACGGCGATGTGCTGGTCATCATGCTCTCGGAGCGGCCGGCCATCGATTCCATCCAGATCGATGGCAACAAGTCCATTCCGACGCCGGCCCTGCTCGAAGGTCTGCGTGATTCCGGCCTCGCCGAAGGTGAGATCTTCCGCCGTGCGACCCTGGAGCGGGTCGATCTCGAGCTCGAGCGCCAGTACGTGGGGCAGGGTCGCTACGGGGCCTCCATCGAGTCGGTGGTGGAAGAGCTGCCCCGCAACCGGGTCGCCATCCGGATCAACATCCAGGAAGGCGATGTCGCCAAGGTCCGGCACCTGAACATCGTCGGCAACTCGGTGTACTCCGATCGCGAGCTGCTCGATCAGTTCGAACTCAAGCTGCGCAGTCCGCTGTTCTTCTGGCGCAGCGACGACCGCTATTCCCGGGAGAAGCTCGGCGGTGATCTCGAGCGCCTCGAAGCCTACTACCGGGATTCCGGTTACGTGAACTTCCGGATCGACTCCACTCAGGTGTCGGTCAATCCGGACAAGAGCGAGGTCTACATCACCATCAATGTCGACGAGGGTGAGAAGCACACCATCGGCGACGTGCAGATTGCAGGGGAGTTGTCGGACGTCCCCGTTTCGGCACTGGAGCCCCTGCTGCTGGTCTTCCCGGGCCAGACCTTCTCCCAGGCCCTGATCACCTTCTCCGAGGAGCGGCTGGTCGCGGCGCTGGGCAATGCCGGCTACACCTTCGCCAATGCCACCGGCGTGCCTCAGGTCAACGAAGAAGATCAGACCGTGGACATCCGGTTCTTCGTCGATGCCGGTCAGAGAGCCTATGTGCGGCGTATCGACTTCCGGGGCAATACGGTGACCCGGGATCAGGTGCTGCGGCGGGAAATGCGACAGTTCGAGGGCGGCTGGGCCTCCACGGCACAGATCGATCTCTCCAAGGTCCGCCTGGAGCGTCTCGGCTACTTCCGGGATGTGCGGGTGGAGACCCCGGCGGTACCTGGCAGCGACAATCAGATCGACGTGCTGTTCTCTGTGCAAGAGCAGCCTTCGGGGAGTATCTCGGCGACCCTGGGCTACTCCCAGGTCTCGGGGGTCATCCTTGGCGCCCAGTACGAGGAACGCAACGTCTTCGGCAGCGGCAACTCCTTGGGCCTCGGAGTCAGCTGGTCCAGGTTCCAGCAGTCGGTGAGCTTCAACTTCTTCGACCCCTACTTCACGGTGGATGGGGTCAGCCGGGGCTTCAACGTCTTCGCCCGGCGCACCAACTTCGACGAGCGCAACATCGCCCGTTTCTCCACTGACGCGTACGGCGCCGGCATGAATTTCGGCTACCCGATTTCGGAAACTCAGCGCGTCAGTTTCGGACTCAGCAGCGAGTTCACCAAGATCACCCAGGGTCGCTTCCCGGCGCTGGAGATCGTCGAGTTCCTGGCCGAGGAGGGCGGCAAGTTCCTGAACTTCAGCGCTACCGCCGGCTGGAGCCAGAGTCAGCTCGATCGTGGCCTCTTCCCGACCCGGGGTTCATCCCAGAACCTGTCGCTGCAGGCCTCCATTCCCGGCAGTGACCTCCTGTTCTGGCGGCTGCGATACGAGGGACAGCGGTTCTTCCCCCTCGGAGAGGGATTCTCGCTGCGCCTGCACACCAAGCTCGGCTATGGAGACGGCTACGGCAGCACCGACGGCCTGCCGTTCTTCGAGCATTTCTTCGCCGGCGGCTTCGGCTCGGTACGGGGCTACGAGACCAATACCCTCGGTCCCCGTGCCACCCCTGCGCCCAATGATCCCTTCGTGCGGCGGCGGATCCAGCCCTTTGGTGGCAACGTCCTCATCACCGGCGGTCTCGAGCTGATCATTCCCATGCCATTCGTGGAGGATCAGCGCCAGTTCCGGCCGGTGCTGTTCCTCGATGCCGGTAATGTCTTCAATACCGACTGCCCCCAGGTCAGCCAGTTCTGCGACGGGCCCACGCTCAGTGATATCCGCTATACGGTGGGCATGGGCGTGACGTGGCTGACGGGGCTCGGACCGATCACGGTCGGCATCGCGCGGGCGCTGAATTCCAAGCCTGGCGACGAGACCGAGTTCTTCCAGTTCGAGCTCGGTCGGACGTTCTGATGGCGGCCTGCGCAATTCAGGCTTCATTCACTGCCGGGCTTGACAATGGCAGGCATCGAAGCGGGTCCGGTCGATGTGTATACTTTCGCGAAGTTTTTTTTGCTGCGGATACCAATGGGTACCCGCTGACGTTCACAGGAGTCCGCAAGTGAGAAAACTGATGACGGTGGTCGCGTTGGTCGCGGCGCTGATGATGGCTCAGGCGGCAACCGCGCAACTGAAGATTGCAGTGGTCGATGTCAACGAAGCGATCGGCCAGACTCGTGAGGCTCAGGAGTTTCTGCGTCGGGTGCAGGAGGAATTGCGGCCCGATCAGGAGACCATCCGCAACCTCACGGCGGAGCGCTCACGCATCGAGGAGCGGGTCGAGCGGGACGGTGCCGTTCTCAGCGAGAATGAGCGTATTCGTCTGTCCGAGGACTATGAGCGGCTCACGGCCGATCTGCAGTTCCGCGCGGAGAATTACCAGAAGACGCTGCAGCGTCGCCGCAACGAGCTGTTCCGGCAGATGGGTCCGCGGGTTCAGGCTGCCCTCGATGAGCTGGTCCAGCGTGAGAATCTGGACATCGTCGTCCCGGGCGGCGCGGTGATTTATGTCAATCCGCAGCACGACATCACCCGCAAACTGACCGAGAGACTCGACGCCGCGGGCTGATCAGCCGACTCCGTGGCTGCGCGGGCTTTCACCACCGGCGACATCGCCCGGCGCGTGGGAGCCCGCATCGTCGGCGACCCGCAGCATCTGATCACCGGCCTCGCGCCCCTCGATCGCGCAGGCCCAGAACACCTTGCCCATCTCTCTTCACTCCACTGGCGCCGCCATCTCGCCGGCAGTGGCGCCGGCGCTGTGCTCGTCACGGATCGGGACGCCCCGGCCGTGGCCAAGATCGCTCTGGTGGTGTCCGATCCCTATCTCGCCTATGCCAGCGCATCCCAGCTCTTCGATGATCCCACGCGCGTGCCCTGTGGGGTGCACCCGGACGCCAGCGTGGCCCATGACGCCGTTGTCGGTGCCGGGGCGCGCATTGCGGCCCGGGCGACCGTGGGCGCCGGAGCCGTGCTCGGCGCGGACGTGGAGATCGGCACGGGGGCGGTGGTCGAGGCCGGCGCGCTGATCGGCGCCGGCAGCCGCATTCTGGCGCGGGCGGTCATCACTTCCGTTGCCCGCCTTGGCCAGCGGGTGCTGATCCATCCCGGTGCCGTGATCGGCGCCGATGGTTTCGGTTTCGCCCGCAGCCCGGACGGGCGCGCCCAGCGCATTGCCCAGTTCGGAGCAGTCGTCCTCGGAGACGACGTGGAGGTGGGGGCCAACTCCACCATCGATCGCGGATCCCTGGGTGACACCGTCATCGAGTCCGGTGTGAAGATCGATAATCAGGTACAGATTGGCCACAATGTCCATATCGGCAGGGACACCATCATCTGCGGCTGTGTGGGCATTGTCGGCAGCACCCGTATCGGTGCGCGCTGCGTCCTCGCCGGCGGAGTGGGTGTGGGTGGCGATGGCCCCATTGCCATCGCCGACGATGTGACGGTGACCGCCATGACCCATGTTTCCCGCAGTATCGACCGCGCCGGCAGGTACTCCTCCGGGACCCTGCACGGGCCGTCGCTGGGCTGGAAGCGCAATGCCCTGCGCCTGCTGGAACTCGATGGCTGGATCCGGCGGCTGAAGGCGCTGGAGAAACGCATCGACCTGTCGCACATAAACGGGAACCGGGAACCGTGGGTTCCGAGTCGGAATCATCAGAATGAAGGGAGCCTTGATGACTGATCTGCCCATGGACATTCGAGCGATCATGGACGTCCTGCCGCACCGCCCGCCGTTTCTGCTGGTGGATCGGGTGCTGGAACTCGAGGTGGGGGAACGCATCCTCGGGATCAAGAACGTGACCATGAACGAGCCGTTCTTCCCCGGTCACTTTCCCGGGCAACCGGTCATGCCGGGGGTCCTGATCATCGAAGCCATGGCGCAGCTGGCGGGGATCCTCGCTCTGGCTGGCGCGGGCCGCAAGCCTGAAGCCGGTTCCATCTTCTATCTCGCCGGCGTCGACAACGCCCGCTTCAAGCGTCCCGTCACGCCGGGTGACCAGCTGCGGATGGAAGCGAAGCTGCTGGTGTCCAAGCGTACGCTGACCAAGTTCTCCTGCCGGGCCGAGGTGGATGGACAGCTCGCCTGCGAAGCGGAAATCATGTGTGTCGAGGCCCGTGCGTGATTGATCCCCGGGCTATCATCGATCCCTCGGCCCGGATTGGTGCAGGCGTCAGCATCGGTCCCTGGTCGGTCATCGATGCCGATGTGGAAGTGGGGGACGAATGCGTCATCGATGCCCACGTCATCGTCCGTGGGCCCACCCGGCTCGGCCGTGGCAATCGCATCTATCCCTTCGCCAGTCTGGGTGACGCGACGCCCGCCCTGGCCTACGGTGGTGAGCCCACGTGGCTGGTGGTGGGGGATCACAACGTCTTTCGCGAAGGCGTCACCGTGCATCGCGGAACGGAGCAGGATCGGGGCGAGACCACCATCGGCAGCCACAACCTGTTCATGGCCTATGCCCATGTGGCCCATGACTGCGTGATCGGCGATCACTGCACGTTCGCCAACAATGCCTCGGCTTCAGGTCACGTCGCCGTGGGCGATTGGGCCATTCTGGGGGGCTACGCGGGTGTTCCTCAGTTCCGCAGCGTGGGTGCCCACGCCATGGTTGCGGGTATGAGTCTGGTGCTCAAGGACGTTCCCGCCTTCGTCACCGTTGCCGGGCATCCCGCCAGGGTGGTGGGCCTGAATCGCGAGGGCCTGCGGCGGCGCGGTTTCGGTGCCGAGGCCGTGGCGAATCTGCGCGCGGCCTACCGGCTGCTCTATCAGTCCGGCCTGCGCACGGCGCAGGCGCTGGAGCGCATTGAGGCGATGCCGGATCCCGAAGGCCAGCTGGCCATCCTGACCCGATCCGTGCAGGCATCCCGGCAGGGCATCGCGCGACCCCGTTGGGGTCGGGACCATGACGATTGAGGCGCGACGAGGCGCTGCCGCAGGTCGGCGCGAGCCGGCTCAGCCACCGCTGCGGCTGGGCATGGTGGCCGGAGAGCCCTCCGGAGATCAGCTCGGGGCAGGGCTCATGGCAGCCCTGGCACGGCGTTGTCCCGGGGTGCGTTTCATCGGTGCCGGCGGGCCCGCCATGCGTGCGGCCGGTCTCGACGCGGTGGTGCCGGCCGAAACCCTGACCATGAATGGCTTGATCGAGCCGCTGCTGAACCTGCCGCGGCTCTGGCGCTGCCGGCGGCAGCTGCTCGACGCTTTTACCGCGGCCCCCATCGACGGCTTCGTGGGCATTGACTTCAACGCTTTCAACATCGGCCTCGAACGCCATCTCAAAGGTCGGGGGGTGGCGGTCTCGCACTACGTCAGCCCGTCCATCTACGCCTGGCGCCCGGGGCGCCTGCGAGGTTTCCAGCGCGCCATGGATCAGGTTCTGACCCTCTATCCCTTCGAAGCACAGCTGTACCGACACAGTCCCGTGGCGGCGGTGTTCGTCGGCCATCCCCTGGCGGATGAACTCGCTCCGGTACCCGATCGCCGAGCCCTGCGGGCGGACCTCGGGGTCGAGGCCGATGACGCCACGGTGCTGGCGGTGCTGCCCGGCAGCCGACCCTCGGAACTGCGCCGCCTGCTGCCTGACTTCCTGAATGCCGCAGCCCGCTTTCAGGCATCCCGGCCCAAGGTGGCCATTCTGGTGGCAGCTGTGGATGCGCAGGCTGAAGCTTGGATTCGAGCTGAACTGTCCAGGCTCGGGGAGCAGAGCAGAGTGCAGGTGGTGGCCGGACGCAGCCGGGACGTTCTGGCGGCCGCGGATCTCGCCCTGATCAAATCCGGAACCGGAACCCTGGAGGCCATGCTGCTCGGTGTGCCGATGGTGGTGGCCTATCGGCTGGATCCGGTGACGGCGGCGGTGGTGCGCCCGCTGCTGCGCACACCCTGGGTGGCCCTGCCGAATCTGCTGGCCGGGGAGCAGCTGGTGCCCGAATTTCTGCAGCAGGCCGTGGAGCCGGAGGCATTGGCGCAGGCACTTTCAGACCAGCTGCCCCGGGCCGGTGCGCTGCGTAAGCGGTTTGCGGACCTGGCCGCGACCCTGGGGCAGAACTCCTCGGGGCGCGCCGCCGGGGCGGTGGTCGATCTGCTTGTCGAGCGCGGCATCCGCGTCCCGCGGGCGGCCTGATCATGGCTTCAGACATTCAGCTGGCATGGTCCTGGTCGGATGGCGGAGCGGAGATGAGCGCCGATGTCCGGGTGGCCGGAGTCGACGAGGTGGGGCGAGGTCCCCTGGCGGGTCCGGTGGTGGCGGCAGCCGTGATTCTCGACCCCCTGCGGCCCATTGACGGGCTCAATGACTCCAAGCGCCTGACGGCGGCCCGCAGGGCGGCCCTCGAGCCCATCATTCAGGAATGTGCCCTGGCCTGGGCCCTCGGCCGCGCCGAAGTGGAAGAGGTGGACGAACTGAACGTGCTGATGGCCAGCATGCTGGCCATGCAGCGTGCCGTGGCAGCGCTCGGCCAAGTGCCGGGACACGTCCTGGTGGATGGCAACCGCACACCCGCGCTGCCCTGTCCGGCCACGGCCATCATTGGCGGCGATGGCAAGGTGGCAGCCATTGCCGCCGCCTCCATCCTGGCCAAGGTCGCCCGGGATCGGGAGATGACCGACTGCGACAGCCGCTATCCGGGCTACGGTTTCGCCCGCCACAAGGGGTATCCGAGCGCGGAGCATGTGGCGGCGCTGATGGCGCTGGGGCCAACGCCCCTGCACAGGAAGAGCTTCGCGCCGGTGCGCAAGGCAATGGCCTTGCGTAAGTCGCCGGGCGACTGAGCCGCGAATCCCCGCCTTGTGTGAATTTCCGCAGCGCAACCTCTCACACGGCAGCCCCTCATTGTGGGAAGGCCCTAATCGCACAGCGATTGGGCCGATCTCGAGGCGGTCTGCCGAAGCTGAGGACACTGCCTTCGCCGGACGTCATGCAGATCAGCGCATCGCCCTGCGGGCGCTAGCGCTCTGTTGCGCGCCGGCCTTGGCGCGCCCAGCAACGCGGCGCACATCGTGCGCCCCATTTAGAACCCGCGGCAATGAGCCAACTATG
>JAFIFJ010000118.1 GCA_020832085.1 Gammaproteobacteria bacterium
CCCTATCCGCCGCTGGCGGATGGGCCGATCGCGAAGCGTTCTGCCGGAGCGGACGGCATTGCCTTCGCTGGTGGTCATCGAGATCGGCGCATTTCGCAGTGCGAAATAGCGCTCTCTCACAAGTTGGCGTCCTCGGCGGGGGCTATTTGCCGATGACGGCATCCTCGCCGTAGAGCGCTGCGGCGAATTTCTCCACGTTGGGTCCGCGCCGCAGGTGGTGGCCGCCGTCCACGGACAGGATCACGCCGGTGATCCAGGTGGCTTCGGGGCCACAGAGAAAGCGAACGGCCTCGGCCACGTCCTCGACCTTGCCCGTACGCCGGATCGGCATGCAGTGGAGGTAGTCTTCGAGGATGTCCGGATCATCCTGCAGCCCCTGGCTGAGATCGGTCTCCACCAGTCCCGGGCAGACCGAATTGCAGCGCACGCCGGCCACCCCGAGTTCATCCGCCACGTTCTGCGTCAGGGTGTCGATGGCGGCCTTGCTGGCGCAGTAGCCGCCCATGAAGCGGTGGGTGCGGACGCCGGCGATGGACGACACCGCGCACATGGCGCCACCGCCGGATGCGGCAATGGCCGCGCCCGCATGCTTGTAGGTGAGCAGGGTGCCGTTGAGATTGGTACGCATGACGCGCTCGAAGTCGGCCAGATCCTGACGGATCACCGGAGCGAGGCCGCCGGTACCGGCATTGGCCACGGCCACGTCGAGGCGTCCCGACTCGCCGCGGGCGATGGCCACGGCCCGTTCCACGTCGGCTTCATCGGCCACGTCACCGGCCACGATCAGCACCTGACCGGGGGCTGCGCGGAGGGCAGCGCTGGCGCTTTCGAGACGCTCCTGATCCCGCCCCATGAGGGTCACCGTGGCACCGTCGGCCAGGAAGCGGGCGGCGCATGCGAGGCCGATACCGCTGCCGCCGCCGGTGATCAGGACTCGCCAGCCGGCCAGCGTGGAATTGCTCATGGCTCTCCTTCCTTCTTCTGATCGCACGCCATGCTGGGTGCATGACATGGTGAGGGTCCGGCCCGGCATGATAGAAGTCACGAACGAAGATGGGAAACAGGAGGGACGTATGGACTTCGACGAAGTGGTGAGGACGACCTTCGCCGCCAGGGCGTTCACGGACGACCCGGTGGACGATGCCACCGTGGAGCATCTGCTGGAAACGGCGCGCTTTGCCCCCAGCGGTGGCAATCGCCAGGGCTGGCGGGTCATCGTGGTTCGCGATGCGGGCACCCGCAGCGGCATGAAGACCCTGATGGAACCGGTGGCCCGGCGCTACATGGCCCAGCGCATGGCGGGCGAGAATCCCTTCAGTACGATCACGCCGACGCAGGTGACGGCGGAGCAGGAGGATGCCGTGGAGTTGCCTCCCGGTCTGCTGGACTGGGTGGACAGCGCGCCAGTCATTCTCGTGGTCTGTGTCGATCTGGACGTGGTGGCCAGCTTCGACGTGGATCTGGACCGGGTGGGCGTCATCAGCGGCGCGTCGATCTACCCCTTTGCCTGGAACATCCTGCTGACGGCCAGATCGCTGGGGCTCGGTGGCACACTGACCACCTTCCTCGCCGGCTCGGAGCCGGCGGCATGTGAGCTGCTCGGCATCCCGGCGGGTCATGCCATTGCGGCGGTTCTGCCCATTGGTCGGCCGCCGAAGCAGCTGACCCGGCTGACCCGGCGACCGGTGCGGGAGTTCGCCACCCGGGAGCGCTTCGATGGTGCCTCGTTCGGCTGATTTTGCTGATTGACTCGTACCGCAAGCAGTCGCTAAATGGCGCCTGTCGGCGCGCCCTCCCTGGCATAACCATGCGGGTCAGGACTGAGTGGCTGCCGGCGACCAGGCTTCATCACGCGTGGGTATTCGTTGGAGTGTTCTGCAGGTCATTGGCCAGGGGCCGTGAGCTGCAGTTCGACGTCGCAGTCGGACCTGCAATCAGGCCATCTGCGACGAATTCCAACCAGGGGAGGAAGCGCAACATGTTCGAAAAAACCCGCCTTGCCGCTGCGGTCGCCGCTGCGGCCGGGCTTGCTGTGGCTGTACCGGTCCATGCCCAGGGCGCTCCTGCGGAGCGCCGTATGCTCGAAGAGATCGTGGTGACGGCGGCCCGCCGGGAGCAGGACATCCAGGATGTGGCGGTGACCGTCACGGCCATCACTGGCGATGTCCTGCAGCGTGCCTTTGCCCAGGACGCCACCGGGCTCAACGGCATCGCTCCGAACGTCCAGCTTCTGCCCGTGGGTGCGTTTCCGAACGCATCAGCATTCTACATCCGTGGCGTGGGCAGTACGGACATCGAGTCCGCCACCGAGCCCGGCATCGCCGTGTTCGTCAATGACGTCTATCAGGGGCGGACGTCCACCGCGCTGACGGACTTTCTCGACATCGAGTCGGTGGAGATCCTGCGCGGTCCCCAGGGGACCCTGTTCGGCCGCAACGCGGCGGGCGGTGTGGTTCAGATCAATCAGGCCCAGCCGGAGTTCGGTGCCCAGACTCTCGACGTGGGCGTGATGGTCGGCAATTACGGCCGGCGCAACGTGAGCCTGGTGGGCAACATGCCCCTGAGTGACGACGTGGCACTGCGTCTGGCAGGCAAGTTCACCAGTTCCAACGGCTACTATTCCAATCAGCACCCCACCGGTGGCAGCGTCAGCGGCAATGAGCGCATCACGCTGATGCCGAGCTTGAAATGGCAGGTGAACGACGATCTCGAGGTGCTGGTTCGCGGCGAATACAACCGCACCCGCGATGACAGTCAGGCCAACGTACCCTGGAATGCCTGCCGGCAGGATCCGGCAACTGCTGTGCCGGTCGTCAGTGGATTCATCACGGGCGTCAATGATCTGGTCATCGATGCCACGGCCAATATCTTCCAGGACGTGGCCACGGCCCGCTCCCTGTGTGCCAAGCCCATCAGCGGCCAAAGTTTCAAGGTGGCCCACAATCAGGAGAACGGGAATTACGCCGACTTCGATGTCTGGGGTTTGAGCGCCAACGTCAGCTACGACGTGCCCGAACTCGGGCGCTTCACCTACATCGGCAGCTACCGGGAAGTGGATGAAGACGTCTACAACGACTTCGACACCACGCCCTACTTCATTTTCGAAACCCGGCGGGATCAGTCCCATTGGCAGTTCAGCCACGAACTGCGCTTCAATGCCGATCTCTCCGAGAACTTCGAACTGGTCCTTGGTGCCTACTACTTCGAGCAGGACTACGACCTCAAGCAGGACACCTTCGGTCTGCTGGCGGGCCCGACCCAGAACATCTTTGGTCGCAGCAGGCAGGACCATCGCAACATCGCCGTCTTCGGTCAGCTCGACTATCGGGTCACGGATGAGCTGGTGCTGATCGCCGGCCTGCGCTGGGACGACGAGAAGAAGAGCTTCAACCATTGTGGCGTCGGTGCGGGCAGCGCCGCGCTGCGGATCTGTCAGGCTGACTTTGGCGCCGGTCCGGTGGACACCACCATTTCCGGCAGCCAGAGCTGGAGCAATCTGAGCCCCAAGCTCGGCGCCCAGTACTTCTTCTCCGACGACCTGATGGCCTACGCCACCTGGTCACGGGCGTTCCGCTCCGGTGGTTTCAATGGCCGGGCCACCTCACCGACTACCATCGGTCCCTTCGACGAGGAGCAGGCCGACAACTTCGAGATCGGCGTGAAGTCGGCCATGCTCGATGGTCGGATGCGGGCGAATCTCTCGGCCTTCTGGCTCGACTACAAGGACCTTCAGCGTCCGGTGATCCGGCCCAATCCGGCGGGTGGTGCGGGTCAGGAGACCATTACCGAAAACGTGGGTAAGGCCCGCAACCGTGGCGTCGAAATGGAACTCACCGCTCTGCTCACGTCACGGCTGAGTCTCGATGTGTCGCTGGGCTACCTGGATGCCAGCAACCAGGAGTTCTGCGCACCGCTGCAGGGGGTCCGTCCAGTGGACACGCCGCCGGCCGGATTCACTCAGTGTGCGCCGAGCCTGCCGGTTCTCAACGCAGCTGGTGATCCCACCGGTTTCCTGGTGCCAATCGACGCCACCGACCTCGATCCGCCCCAGTCGCCGAAGTGGACCACCCGCGTCGGACTGGTCTTCGAGCAACCCATCGATCAGTACGGCAGCCTGACTCTGGCGGCGTCCTGGCGCTATCAGTCCGGCGTCAATGCGGTGGGTGCAGGCCTGCCGCCGGGTACCGATGTGGGCATCGGCAATTTCGATGGCACGAGGGTGGATGCGCGCAGGAAGTCCAACGAGATCATCGATCTCAATGCCACCTGGCGCAGTCAGGACGAGCGCTACCGCGTCTCGGCCTTCGTGAAGAACCTGACTGACGAGCAGTACCTGTCCACCGGAACCTTTGTGGCCGGGCTGTTCAACTTCATTCAGTTCAATCCGCCCCGCCACTACGGGCTCGAAGTGTCCGTCGCTCTCGGCCAGTAAAGGAGGCCCTCGGCCGCCGGCATCCGCGAGGGTGCCGGCGGCAGACTCCCGGCACCCTCCTGCTCGGCTTTATCCCTGTTTCCACCCGGCTGCGACGCCTGCGGGGCAAGCCCCTTGACTGCCCACGCCAGCGTCGGGCTGCCGCTGCGTCGAACTTACGGTCCGGTCTACCCGCGTCAAGCTCGGCGGCGCCCACATGACTGCGGGCAGCGGTTCGTCCATGCCTCCGCTGAAAAAAAACCGGCCAGCGTGATTGCGATTTGACCTGTTCGTGACGGTTTGTTACAAGGTGTTTCGCTTTCCCGACCGGGTCGCTGTCCTCAGACCCCCGTCAGGGGCGTGTCATCGACCATCGCAGCGGTCCTGGCGGGCAGCTGCTGAAGGTCTTCAGCTTGATTGGCATGGTTTGACGGTCCCGTTCTCAGCCACAACCCCAGCGTCGCTCTGCGGCGGACAGTTGGACGGGCTCGTTTTTTCCAGGGGAGAGATCCATGTTTGCAAAAAACAGCTTGGCAGTAGCCATTGCCGCTGCGGCAGGACTTGGTGCCACCATCCCGGCGGCCGCTCAGGCGCCTGCAGCGGAGCGCCGTGCGCTCGAAGAGATTGTCGTGACCGCAGCGCGGCGCGAGCAGTCCATTCAGGATGTGGCGGTATCGGTGACGGCGATTTCCGGCGACGCGCTGCAGCGCGCTTACGCTCAGGACGCCACCGACCTCAACGGCATCGCGCCTAACGTGCAGCTCATGCCGGTGGGTGCGTTTCCGAACGCCACCGCGTTCTACATCCGCGGCGTCGGCAGTACCGACATCGAATCCGCCACCGAGCCGGGTATTGCGGTGCTGGTCAATGACGTCTATCAGGGACGGACATCGACGGCGCTCACCGACTTCCTCGACATCGAGTCGGTAGAAATCCTGCGCGGCCCTCAGGGGACCCTGTTCGGGCGTAACGCGGCCGGCGGCGTGGTGCAGGTCAACCAGACCCAGCCCCAGTTGGGCGAGACCACTTTCGACCTCGCTCTCTTGGGTGGTTCCAAGGGGCGCCGCAATATTACCGCCATCGTCAACACGCCGCTTGCCGAAGACGTGGCCTTCCGTGTTGCCGGCAAATACTCGGAGTTCGACGGTTGGTACAGCAACGCCAACCCCGATGGCGGCAGCGTCAGCGGTCAGCAACGGCTCACGCTCATGCCGAGCATGAAGTGGGACGTCAACGAGAACCTCGAGGTGCTCGTGCGCGGGGAGTACAACCGCACCCGTGATGACAGCATGGCCAACGTGCCCTGGAATGTCTGCCGCGAAGATCCCGCCACCGCTGCGGTGATTCCGGGTACCGGCTTCGTGACGGCGGCCAATGACCTGATCATCGACGCCGTGGCCAATGTCTTCGGCGATCCGGCGGCGGCGGCAGCGTTGTGCGGTCAGCCCATCTCCGGCGACAGCTTCACCGTCAATCACGATCATGCGGGCGGCAACTTCAACAAGTTCGACGTCTGGGGCCTCACGGCCCAGGTCAACTACACGGTTCCCGAGCTGGGCCGTTTCACCTACATCGCCAACTACCGTGACACAGACGAGGACGTGAGCAACGACTTCGACACTACGCCATTCCACATCTTCGAGACCCGGCGCGCCCAGGAGCATTGGCAGTTCAGCCACGAACTGCGCTTCAATGCCGACCTCTCTGACGACTTTGATCTGGTGCTGGGTGCCTACTACTTCGAACAGAAGTACGACCTGCGTCAGAACACCTCCGGCCTGCTGACGGGACCGCTGCCGGGTGCCTTCGGCCGCAGCCAGCAGAAGGCCGAGAACTGGGCCCTGTTCGGTCAGCTCGACTACCGGGTGACTGATGATCTGGTGCTGATCGCCGGCCTGCGCTACGACAGCGAGAAGAAGCAGTTCGATCACTGTGGTGTGGGCGTGGGCGATGTGGCCACCCGGGACTGCCCCCAGGGCGTGCCGACTACGGTGTCAGCCAGCGAGTCGTGGAGCAACCTGAGCCCGAAACTCGGCGCCCAGTACTTCATCAACCCGGAAACCATGGCCTACGCGTCCTGGTCCCGGGCGTTCCGTTCCGGTGGCTTCAATGGCCGTGCCGTGGCGCCGTTCTCCATTGGTCCTTTCGACGAGGAGCAGGCGGACAACTACGAAATCGGCATCAAGTCCGATCTCTTCGATGGTCGCATCCGGGCCAACCTGTCCGCCTTCTGGCTCGAGTACAAGGACCTGCAGCGTCCCGTCATTCGTCCGAACCCGGCCGGCGGCGGCGGTCAGGAGACCATCACCGAGAACGTGGGTGAGGCCCGCAACCGCGGCGTCGAACTCGAGCTCACGGCGCTGGTGGCCGACGGTCTCACCATCGACTGGAGCCTGGGTTACCTCGATGCCAGCAACCAGGACTTCTGTGCTCCGCTGCAGGGCGTACTGCCCACGGATCAGCTGGCACCGGGCTTCACCCAGTGCGCAGCGACTCAGGTGGTGGATGATGGTGCCGGCGGCGCCGCCGGCTTCCTGATCCCCATCGACGGCACCGATCTCGATCCGCCACAGTCCCCGAAGTGGTCCAGCCGCCTCAGCGTGGTCTATGAGCACTCGCTGCAGGAAAACGGATTCATCACCCTCGCAGGCAGCTGGCGCTATCAGTCCGGCGTCAGCGTGGTGGGCGCAGGCCTGCCGGCGGGAAGCAATGCCGGGGTGGAGAACTTCAATGGCGCGCTCATGACCAGCCGGCGGAGTTCGAACAACACCTTCAATATCGACACCACCTGGCGCAGCATCGACGACCGCTATCGGGTGTCCGCGTTCATCAAGAACCTCACGGATGAGCAGTACATCTCCACGGGTACCTTCGTGGCGGGTCTGTTCAACTTCGTGCAGTTCAATGAGCCGCGTCACTTCGGCGTCGAGTTCGCCATGTCCTTGGGCGGCATGTGATTCCGATGGACCTCCCTGCCTGTGGCAGGGAGGTCCGCCGGTCCTGCCTCCGCTCAGACGCAGCCCATTCCGGAGGGGCCTGCCGGCTCCTCTGGATTGCTTGCTGAGAAACCTTCGCGACGAAACCGTCAGACCTGCCTGGAAAGTTGACCCCGCCGTTACAATCCGTTACAAATCCACGGCTTTGCGTTCGGCCGACCACAGAGCCCGACGACTGCACCGGACTGGCCATGGCCTGAGGGCTGGCCTGCGCAGGGTTCGGGGCTTTGGGGGCGCTCCTGCGCAGGGGATAACAACGAAGATTTCCGCCCGAGGAATGTTCAGGACAGGGGAGTCACGTCCATGAGTCAGCAGCTATCCATCCGCAGCCTGCGGGCTGCGGCGCTTGCCGCCGCGGTCACCTTGCCGGTCGTCGGCCTGGGGGGCGCCACATCGTCGGCCCTCGCCCAGACCGGAGCCGAGCCACGGGCCCGCGCCATCGAGGAGATTGTCGTCACCTCCCGGCGCCGGGAGGAATCGGCCCAGGATGTGCCGGTGTCGGTGACGGCCTTCCGTCAGGAAGACATCGATCGCATCCAGCCGCGCACCATCCGCGACCTCGACGGTCTCGCGCCCAATCTGTTCATCGGCATGAACACGGCCGGACCAGGTGCCGGCGCCATCTTCATCCGCGGCCTCGGCTATGCAGATATCGAGAAGACCCAGAGTCCGGCGGTGGCCATCATCCTCGATGGGATCTACCAGGGCACCAGCACCGGTCAGCTCATCGATGCCTTCGACATCGAGCAGGTGGAGATCAACCGGGGTCCTCAGGGTGTGCTCTACGGCAAGAACACCACCGGCGGCACCATCGTGGTTCAGCGCACCCGGCCCACGGGCGAATTCGGCATCCGCACTTCCGTTCAGCTCGGAACCGACAACGAGCGCACGTTCAAGGCCATCGCCAATGCGCCGCTGATCGAGGACGAACTGGCTTTCAAGATCGGCGGCACCTACAAGGAGCGCGACGGCTTCTATCGGAACACCACCCGCAACACCAAGGTGGGTGACATCGACTACTGGTCGCTGACCACCTCGCTGCTGTGGACGCCCACGGACAGTTTCGAGGCCCAGTTCACCTACGATCGCATTCAGGATGACTCCGATACGCCACCGCAGGATCCGCGCTACAACGGTGATACCCCGTTCGTGAACGAGGCGGACCTCGACGAATTCATGGACATGACCGTGGACAGCTTCGGTCTGCAGATGGCTCTCGATACCGACTTCGGCCGCATCACTTCCATCACCGGCTACTCGAAGATGACGGACGACGTCCTGCAGGACTTCGATGGCTCCACGCGGGGCACCCCTGCGCGGCCGCTGGTGCAGCTGCACACGCTGCGGGAGCAGAGCTACAAGCAGTTCACCCAGGAGCTGCGGCTGGACATGGAGCTGTCGGAGCAGCTGCTGTTCTCCGTGGGTGGGTTCTATCTGAAGTCGGAGCAGGGCTTCCAGCAGAACACGGATCAGGTGGTACAGATCGAGAACCCGCTGGCCGGGGCCGGCCTGCCCTGTGCGGTCATCGGCTTTCAGGCCAATCCCAATCCGGATCTTGCCGATCAGTTCTGTCAGATTGGACCGTTGATCTCCGATCAGCGGGGTACCCATGATGTGCGCTCATTGGGCCTGTTCGGGAACCTGACCTACATGGTCACGGAGAACCTGGAATTGACTTTCGGCGCGCGCTACATCGACGAAAAGAAGAAGTTCGCCAACCAGTTCGTGGATCGGACTGCAGGCGCGGTCGGCCCGCTGGTGCGGGATTCCGATTCCTGGAGTGACTGGATCATCGCGGCTTCCGCCAATTGGCAGCTGACCAGTGACAATCTGCTTTACGCCAGCTACAGCGAAGGTTTTCGCTCCGGCGGTTACTCGATCCGCGGCACGGGCCAGGTGACCTGCCCTGAGTGCCCGGCCGACTTCCCCGGGATTATCGGCGCCGGTCCGGCGGGTGACCCGGTGATTGCGGCACCGCTCACCTTCGATCCCGAGGACGTGTGGTCAGTGGAGATCGGCAGCAAGAACGATTTCCTCGACGGCCGCCTGCGCCTGAATCTGGCAGCCTTCCACACCGAACTGAAGGGCCAGCAGCTGTCCTCGATCATCACCACGCCGGGGATCATTCCCGGCACCAATACCCTCATCAACAATGCTGGCAAGACGGTGATTCGCGGGCTCGAAATCGAAGCCACGGCAGTGCTGCACGAGAACTTCTCGCTGGTCATGGCCGGCGGCATGCAGGATGCGAAGCGGCGCGCTTTTGAGATCGACGGGACGCTGGTTCCTGTGGGTCCTGATGGGCAGGTGGGGGCACCGGGCCCGTTCAGCATTCCCAGCGAGCAGGTGGGGCGCTCGCCGGATTGGAACTGGGCCGTCAGCGGCGTCTACAGCCAGCATGTCGGTCCCGGCTTCCTCGATGCCAACCTGACCGTTCGCGGCCAGGATGACTTCGTGCTGGTGAACTCCATCACCGGTGTGCCGGTGTTCGAAGAGGGCTACACGCTGGTGGACGCCAGCGTGGCCTACACCTGGAGCACCGAAGCCGGGAACAACTTCCGCGTCTCGGTCTTCGGCAAGAACCTGACGGACAAGAAGTACCGGGAACAGTCGCTGCCGCTGGGGCCCTTTGGAGGCTTCCAGGGCTGGGGGCCGCCGCGCACCGCCGCGGTAGAGTTCCAGATGGAGTTCTGAAGTCAGGTATGATGGCGCCGGCCGCCCTGTGGGGCGGCCGGTTGAAGACGGGCGAGCGGGCTCAGCAATCGATCTCGAGGACACCGAGTATGGCTCTCAATCTGCAGTTCAGCGCCGAGGATGAAGCGTTTCGCGAGGAAGTCAGGAGCTTTCTGGAACAGCATCTGGACGATGATCTCAAGGAGGCCGCCCGCCGGCAGACCAGCGTCTTTGCAGACAAGGACGTGGCCATGCGCTGGCAGCTCATTCTGCACAAGGAGAAGGGCTGGGCCGCGCCGAACTGGCCGAAGGAGTTCGGGGGTCCCGGCTGGGGACCGACCCAGCGCTATATTTTCAATGAGGAGTGCTCCAAGGCCGGTGCCCCGGGCGTGATCCCGCTGGGCCTGCGCATGCTCGCGCCCGTGCTGTTCAAATACGGCACGCCGGAGCAGCAGGAGTACTACCTGCCGCGCATGCTCAACGGCGAACACTACTGGTGCCAGGGCTACTCCGAGCCGGGTTCCGGTTCGGATCTGTCCAGCCTGAAGACCACGGCGGTCAAGGATGGCGATGATTACATCGTCAACGGCACCAAGATCTGGACCACCCATGCCCATTTCGCCGACCACATCTTCTGTCTGGTCCGCACCGACAGCAACGCCAAGCCCCAGGCCGGCATCAGCTTCCTCCTGATCGACATGGCGACACCGGGCATCACCGTCCAGCCCATCATCACCATTGCCGGGGACCACGAGGTCAATCAGGTGTTCTTCGACAACGTCCGGGTGCCCCAGAGCAACCGGGTCGGGCCCGAGAACGAGGGCTGGACCGCAGCGAAGTACCTGCTGGAGTTCGAGCGTGGCGGTGGCGGTGCGGCAGCGCGGCTGAAAGTGGCCCTCGATGAGCTCAAGGCCCTGGCCCGGAAGGTCGATGACAGCGGCCGGTCGCTGATTGACGATCCGGCCTTCCACGGCCGCATCTCGCAGCTCGAGATCGGCATTCATGCCCTGGAGTTCAATGAACTGCGGACCCTGTCGAAGATGGCCGACGGTGGATCGCCCGGGCCGGAATCCTCGCTGGCGAAGAACACCGGCGTGGAACTCGAGCAGACCCTGAATACCCTCAAGCTCGAGGCCATCGCCTGGTATGGCGTACCCCACCACAACCTGATGCGCCTTAAGGACAACAATGCACCCACCGTGGGTCCGGCACGCTATGAGCCGGTCAATGGCCGCTACATCAACAGCCGGGCCGCCTCGGTATTCGGGGGCAGCCGCGAGGTGCAGAAGAACATCATCGCCAAGACCGTACTCGGACTCTGAGCCTGATCACTCCTGGCGGCCCCGGCCAACGTCAGGGCCGGGTCCCGGGGCGGGGCCCGGCCAGAGAAGATGGCAGGCCAGGGAAATTCGGCACGTTGAAAAGCGCTAC
>JAFIFJ010000135.1 GCA_020832085.1 Gammaproteobacteria bacterium
CGTACCGTCGATGTATCCCCTGGATGGCATTCATGGGGTCGGCCTAACCTCTCGCATAGGACGTCCGCAGTGCGGCGTCGACTTAGTTGCATCGGGTATCGGACCCATGAAGCATCCCGCGGGCTGCCGTCCAACTGTGGGAAGGCCCTATCCGCCCCTGGCGGATGGGCCGATCTCGAGGCGCTCTGCCGAAGCTGAAGTCGCTGCCTTCGCTGAACGTCATGCAGATCGGCGCATTTCGCTGCGCGAAATAGCGCGCTGTTGCGCGCCGTCCCTGCCGCGCCCCGCTTCGCGGCGCACTTCGTGCGACGCATTTTGTTCCCGACGAAATTCGCCCACAGGCGGCGCAGCGCTGGAATTTGGCGTTGACCCAATGCCGTGAAGGGCGCTTCACCCCACCTCGAAGCGGTACTCGATGATCTGGTGGTAGCGCTCGCCGGGCCGCAGGATGGTGCTGGGAAAGTAGGGGTGATTGGGGGCATCGGGCAGGCCCTGGGGTTCCAGGCAGATGCCCGAAAGGCGCCGATAGCGGGCGCCGCCCTTGGCGCCGCGGGGCAGCATCAGGGTGTTGCCGGTGTAGAACTGCAGGCCCACCTGGGTGCTCCAGACCTCCATGGCCAGCCGGCCGTCGGGTGCTTCGAGTCGCGCTGCCCGGCGCAGGCCTTCGCCGCGAATCAGGAAGCAGTGGTCGAAGCCCTCGCCCACCACCATCTGCGGATAGCGTGACCCCAGCAGCGGAGCAATGATCTGCGGCTCGCGCAGGTCGAAGGGGGTGCCGTCCACCTTGCGGATCTCGCCGCTGGGACAGAATTCACTGGTCATGGGCAGGAAGGCGTCGGCGTCGATCTGGATCCGGTGGTCGCCGGCGCTGCCGCTGGCGTGGCCGGCGAGATTGAAGTACGGATGCCAGGTGAGGTTCACCGGCGTCGGGGCATCGGTCACGGCTGCGAGTTCCAGGCGCAGGCTGAGATCGGTGGGCAACGACACGCTGGCATCCACCTCCAGGCTGCCCGGGTAGCCTTCCTGGCCGTTGGGTGAAAGCAACCTGAGATGGGCCCGTGCCGGCTCCCGGCTCACCACCTCCCAAAACTGCTGATGGAACCCGGCGTGGCCGCCATGGAGATGGTTGTCGCCGGCATTGCAGGGCAGCTGATGCTGCCAGCCGTCGAGTTCGAAGGAGCCGTCGCGGATGCGATTGGCATGGCGGCCGATGATGCAGCCCAAGTGCAGGCCGTCGCCGCGCCGGCCGCCGTCATTGGCGTGGGACAGCACCACGTCGCGCTCCGCGTCCGGCCACAGCTCGGTCAGGTAGACGCCCCAGTTGGAGATGCGGGCCCGCAGGCCGCGGCCCCTGCTCAGTTGGATGTGTTCGGCTGCCTTGGTGCCCATGCTGTTCCCCGACTCGGTCTTCGTCAGCGCGCTGCTTGTCCTCGCCGCGCGGGTCATCTGCGCACGGCGGGTGTTTCCAGGGTGAGCCCGCGGCCGCGCCAGGCGAGATAGAGTTCCAGCGCCAGGGCGCCTTGGCTGTCCGGGTTCATGGGCTCTGCGCGTACGGCTTCGTTGCACCAGCGGATCATGCGCTGTCTGGAACCGAGACCTTCCCACGTCAGACGGTACAGTGGGAAGCCGTTGATCATGCCGGCGCTGATGGTTTCCCCCCGCAGCCGGGCCCCTTGCAGTCGCTCATGGCAGTCGGCGCAGGACAGATCGAGCTGGCCGCGACGGCGTTCGAAGCTGGCCCGCCCCTGCTCGAAGGCGGCGCTGGCTGCTCCGTCCACCGTCACGTCCAGGGGCAGCCCCCGGGACTGATGGGCGATCAGCGTCGTCAGGGCCAGCAGGTCCTCGCTTTCGTGCGGCAGCGCCGCGGCCTGCTGCCGCTGCTCGCGGCAGTTGCGAACCAGCGTGTCGAGGTTCTTGAGGCGTTCGGAGTCCGCATCGAAGCGCGGGAGGCGATTGGCCAGGCCGCGCAGGCTGGTGGGGTCGCCATGGCAATCCTGGCAACTCCGGCCATCGGGGCCGGCCGCCTGGCTCCACAGCCGTTCGCCCGCATCCACCCACAGCATGCCGGGATTGGCGAAATCGTCGTCCTGCAGCGCCCGCAGTTCGTCGCCGAGCAGGGCGTAGCCGGACTGCCGCTCGGCGTGCTCTGCGCTGACAGCGCTGCCGAGCAGAAGTGCGGTCAGCAGCCAGCGCCTCATGCCCCGGTGACCTCGATGTGGCCGCCCTCGGTCAGCACCTCGCCTTGGTCGCCCTCCCAGCGCAGTTCGACCGGGCCGGATACGTCGGCGACGAAGCGGAATGCCAGATAGGGATTGGCGGCGATGCCGGGGCGCAGATCCATGGTGACGATCTCGCGGCCGGCGTAGTGGCAGCTGAAGCGGGTGAGAATGTTGCGGGGCACGCGGCGGCCGAAGCTGTCGACCCGGAAGCCGGTTTCCATGGGGTGGCTCACCAGGGTGCGGATCTCGATCACTTCACCGGCTCGGGCTGCCGCGGGGATACGGACGCGTGCGGACAGACTCATGATCAGAACTCGCCGTAGATTTCGTCGGCGCAGGCGCCGAGGGTGACCATGACGGACACCGCGCGGGCAGCGAGGCGGCCGTCGTCCCATTCGGCGACGGCCATGAGATCCTGGGTGCCCGCCAGGCGGATGCGGGTGCTGAATTCCGCCAGCGCCGGGGGCTTGATGCGAAAGCTGCCGCCCCAGGGCTCCGGATTGCGGGGCATGAACAGATGCAGGGCGGCCGGTGCCGGCTGTGACGGGTCGGCCCGCACGGTGACGGCCACGGAGTTGCCGTTCTCCACCAGGCTGCTGACCTCGAGTTCGACGCCGCCCGGGTCCGGGCGGCGGTCACCGAAGCGTGCCTGCAGCGCGGCTTCGAGGTCCGCCGAGACCCTTGGCACCCACAGCAGCGTCAGGCTCGCGGCCAGGCCCTTGAGCAGGATGCGCCGAGGCAGTCCGGAACGTCGAGGGCCCTTCATGGTTCGCTGCCGTCCAGGCTGGCGAGCCAGGCCACGATGTCCTCGATCTCCCGGGCCGTGAGGATGGGCTGCCCCGCAAAGGCTTCGGCCACCTGATGGCGGTCACGGCTGATGCCGTAGTCGGGCATCACGGATTCCGGATTGAGGTGGCGGTTGGCGGCGACGCGCAGGCGGATCTGCGGCGGTGTCAGCCGGGCGCCGATGGCGCTGAGATCCGGCCCCACATTGCCGTGGAAGCGTGCGTTGGGCAACGGCAGTTGATGGCAGATGCTGCAATCGCCCCGCTGCCGGTCGGCGGCTGCCTGGCGCCCGGCGTCAGCGTCAGCCGTCTGCTGGCTCAGCGGCAGGGGAATGCCGTCGCCGACGATTTCGAAGGTCGCACAATCCGCGCGGGCGGCGCCGGCGGCCAGCGTCAGCAGCAGGGCCAGGATGCTGCCTGGCAGGCGGGCGCCGGGGTGCAGCGTGGGGCCCATGTCACTCACCGAAGGCATCGGCACGGGCGCTGGCGTACCAGCCGCGGGCATGGCCGGCTTCTGCCCTGCGCAGGGAGTCGGGGGCATCGAGGGGGCTGGTCCCGGAGCTGCCGGGAAGGGTCTCGATGCCGTCGGCCGTACCGCGATAGGAACCGGTGACGGCGATGGCGGCCGTTGGCGTCAGCAGGCTGTAGCAGGTATTGGTCAGCAGGGACTCCGGGGGCTGCCGGCCGCTGAATTCGGCGGCGATGGCGGCGGCGCAGATTCGCGCCTGGCTGGCGGCGGCGAAGGCGGATTTGGGCATGGGGTTGGCAATGGCGGCATCGCCGATGACGTGCACATTGGGGTGCACGGTGGAGGCGAAACTCCGCGGGTCGACGCTGCACCAGCCCCGGCCGCCGTCGAGGTCGGCGCTGCGGGCGATGGCCCCGGCCCGCTGGGGCGGGATCACGCAGGCGAGATCGGGCTGAAAGTCTGCGAAATCCGTGTGCACGCTGCCGCGGCCGGCATCCACCCGGCGCAGCCGGCCGTCGTCACCGCGGCCGAGCCAGCTCAGGCGCTGGGGGTGGGCCTCACGCCAGTGGGCCTTGAACAGGTCGTCCTTGGTGAAGGCTTCATTGGCGTCGAGGATGATGAGTTTGGACCGCGGTCGATGGTGTGCAAGCCACCAGGCCATGAGGCTGGCCCGCTCGTAGGGGCCGGGCGGGCAGCGGTAGGGCGCTTCGGGAACGCTGACGATGACCAGACCCCCGTCGGGGACGGCCTGCAGGCGCCGCGCCAGATGATCCGTGGCGGGACCGGCGGCCTGCCAGGCATGGGGGAAGGTGGCGACGTGCTCGGGGCCGTGACCCTCGATGGACTCGGGCAGCACCTCGATTCCCGGAGCGAGGATGAGCCGATCGAAGTGCAGCAGCCGACCGTCCTCCAGCCGCAGCCTGCGGTGGTGGGGATCGAAGTCCCGGGCTTGCAGGCGAATGAGGCTGACGCGATCCGTGGCGAGTTGCTCGCGGCCCACTTCCAGGCTCGTCAGTGAGCGCTCACCGATCACGGCGAGGTTGCTGAACGGGCAGGTGTAGTAGCGATTCCGGCCGATCAGCAGGGAGATCCGTACCTCCGGCAGCCAGCGGGCCAGATAGCGGGCGGCGGTGGCGCCGGCGAAACCGCCGCCAACGATCACCACATGGGGCGAGGCTTTGGCGCTGCCGCGATGAGGGCCCAAGGCCAGGGGCAGCAGCATGCTGCCGGCGAGAAGCTGCCGCCGCCGCAGCCCGGTCACGGTGCGTCCTTGGCAGCGAAGTAGGCGGCCAGCGCATCGATGTCTGCCTCGGACAGGCCGCGGGCGAAGCGGATCATCAGATGGGCGTCGCCGCTGGCCTCGGCGCTGGACTTCCAGGCCAGGAGCTGCGTCCGCAGATCGCTGCGTCCGCGCAGGGGCGGCAGCGGTGGGCTGCCCCGTCCTTCTGGTCCGTGGCAGGCGTGGCAGGTGCTGGCGAGTACTTCACCGCGGGAGGGGCCGTCTGCCTGGGTGGCTGCCGACATCACAGCCGGGATCGCGGCGGTCATGAGCAGGGCTCGCAACCTGCTCATGACGGTCTTTCCGCGGGGCTCACCATGGTGGATCAGGACCAGCTCAGGTCCTGATCGGCCAGCGGCAGTGCGCGTATCCGCTTGCCGGTGGCGGCGAAGATGGCGTTGCAGACTGCAGGAACCACCGGCGGCACCGCCGGCTCGCCGACGCCGCCCCATTTGTCGCCGCCGGACAGCACCAGATGGGTTTCCATGGCTGGCGTCTCGGCCATTTTCAGGACCCGGTGGCGATCGAAGTTGCCGTAGCGGGCGCGGCCGTCGCGGATCTCCACCTTGCCCCAGAACGCTGCAGACAGGCCGTAGACCACGGAGCTCTGGACCTGCTCGTCGATGGTCTGCGGGTTGACCGTATTGCCGCAATCCAGGGCGCTGACCACCCGCTTCACGGCCACTTCGCCGCTGCGGGAGACCTCCACTTCCGCCACCTGGGCGCAGATGGAACCGAAGCCTTCCACCAGGGCGATGCCGCGGCCGCGTCCCGTCGGCAGAGCGCTGCCCCAGCCCGCCTTCTCGGCGGCAGCGTCGAGCACGCGGATCATGTCCGGACGCTCCGCCAGCAGCGAACGACGGAACTGCCAGGGGCAGTGGCCGGCGGCGTGGGCCATCTCGTCCAGGAAGCTCTCCAGGGCGAAGGCGTTCTGGGTCGCACCCACCGCCCGCCAGAACCACACCGGAACGTGGGTGCGCTGCAGATGGTGTTCGATGCTGCGATGGGCGAAGGCGTAGGGACTGTTGGCGAGCCAGGACAGGGAGGACTGATCGATGCCGTTGGCCACGGCCTCGGGTCGCAGCCCGGCGAGGATGGAATGGGTGGCCGAGCGATTGACCAGCGCCACCGGGGCCCCCTCGGCGTCGAGGCCGGCGCGGAAGCGGAACTCGGCCATGGGGCGGAAGTGGCCGGAACGGGTATCTTCCTCGCGGCTGTAGATGACCTGTACCGGCGCATCGACCCTGCGGGCAATGGCTACGGCGCGGGCCACGAAGTCCGGCCGGCTGCGGCGGCCGAAGCCGCCGCCGAGATGGCAGCTGTGGACATGGACCTGCTCCGGTGGGCGGTCACTTTCCTCCGCCGTCACGGTGAGGACGCTCTCCGGGTTCTGGCTGCCGGTCCAGACGTCCACGCGGTCGGCCTGAATGTGCACGGTGCAGTTCACAGGTTCGAGGGCGAGGTGGGCCAGATAGGGGGCGCTGTAGTCGGCCTCGATGACCTTCGCGGCGGTCTCGAGGGCGCCATAGGCGTCTCCGGCTTCCTCGGCGACGGTGCCCTTGTCGCTCAGGGCCGCGCGGAAACGGGACGCGAAGGCCTCGCTGCTGGCATCGGCATGCTCGCCTAAGTCCCACTCCGGCGCGAGGGCCTCCAGGGCCTTTTTGGCCCGCCAGTAGCTGTCGGCCACCACGGCGACGGCATCGTCCAGCTTCACCACCTGCTTCACGCCCCTCATGGCGCTGGCTGCTGAGGCGTCCACCGCCTTCAGGCGACCCTCCCAGACCGGGCAGACGGCAATGGCGGCGTAGACCATGCCCGGGATGCGCACGTCGATGCCGTAGACGGCGCTGCCGTCCACCTTGGCAGGCACGTCGAGGCGGGGCAGGGAGGTGCCGAGCAGTTGGTATTCACCGGGCTTGCGGATTTCCGGTTCCGCATCCAGCTCTATGCGGGCTGCGGCGGCCGCCAGTTCGCCGTAGCGTTTGCTGCGGCCGCTGGCTTCGTGGCTGACCCGGCTCCCGCGGGCTTGGCACTCACTGGCAGGGACGCCCCACTCCTCGGCGGCGGCGGCGATCAGCCGTTCGCGGGCGCTGGCGCCGGCCTGCTGCAGATAGGGGCGGGAGTAGCTGACGGCGCGGCTGCCGCCAGTGCCCATGCGCCGGTAGACCCGATCCTCGCGCAGGCTGCGGTTGGCGCTGGCGTACTCGGCACGGACGTGTTTCCAGTCGCATTCCAGTTCCTCGGCCACCAGCATGGGCATGGCGGTGAAGACGCCCTGGCCCATGTCGGACTGGGCGACGCGGATGGTGACGGTGTCGTCCTCCTCGATCACCAGCCAGGCGTTGATCTCTGCGCCTTCCACGTCGCCGGCCCAGGGCCCGGCGGCCAGCACCGGCAGATGAAAGCCCAGCGCCAGGCCGCCGGTGGCGCTCAGGGTGGCCTTGACGAAGCCGCGGCGGGTGAAGCCGGGCAGACTCGAGGTGAGCTTCGATTCGGCACCCATCAGGACACCTCCCGGGCCAGTTCGGCGGCGCGATGGATCGCTGCCCGCATGGGCTGATAGGTGCCGCAGCGGCAGATGTTGGTCATGGCGGCGTCGATGTCCGCGTCAGAGGGCGCGGACTTCCGCTTCAGCAGGGCGGCCGCGGCCATGATCTGGCCGGACTGGCAGTAGCCGCACTGGGCCACGTCGTGCTCGATCCAGGCCTTCTGAACCGGATGGGAGCGGTCACCCGACAGACCTTCGATGGTCGTGATCTGGCGGCCGACGGCCGCGGCAGCGGGGATGACGCAGGAGCGGATGGGTTCCCCGTCCAAGTGAATGGTGCAGGCTCCGCACTGGGCCACGCCGCAGCCGAACTTGGTGCCGGTGAGCTCGAGGTGGTCGCGCAGGACCCACAGCAGGGGCGTGTCGGCCTCCACGTCGATTTCGTGGCGGCTGCCGTTCACGGTCAGCGTGATCATTCAGGTCTCCGTCGGTTACCATGACTGGGCATTATCGGCACGGGTTCGAAGCTGCCGCAACCGCCAACCCGTCCGCAGTCGACCTGTTGCTTGATTCCAGCGCTGTTTTTCCTTCGAGCCGTGAGCCGTTTCATGCCTTCAGCCAGCGCCGAACCCATCCTCGTTCTCGATGCCGATGCCGCGGATATCGTAGCCGAACTGCAGACGCGGCGGCCGGGACAGTACCTGGCCGTGGCCCATCCGGATGAGCTTGTGGAGTGTGGCGCTGAGATCTGTCTCGGATCACCGGGCCATGTGGTGACGGCAGCGGCGAAACTGAAGTCGCTGCGGTGGGTGCAGTCCACCTGGGCTGGCACGGCACCGCTGCTGCCGCTGCTCGGTGAACGGCCGGAGCTGGTCGTGACCGGGGTGAAAGGCATCTTCGGGCCGCTGATGGCTGAGTACGTGTTCGGCTGGATCGCCGCCCTGGAGCGGCGCCTGTTCGCCTACCGGGAGCAGCAGGCCCGGCGCATTTGGCGTCAGCTGCCGGAGCGGCCGAGTGCAAACCGCCATATGGTGATCCTGGGTGTCGGCAGCATCGGGCGCCATCTGGCCGCCATGGCGGGCGCTTTCGGCCTCACCGTGACGGGCGTGAGCCGCAGCGGCGCAGCGGTGGCGGGTATCGAACGGGTGTTTGCGGTCACGGCCCTCGGCGAGGCGGTGGCGGGTGCCCACTATCTGGTGAGTGTGTTGCCCGATACGCCGGAGACCCGCGACCTGATCGACGCTGAGGTGCTTGCGGGGCTGGCGCCGGGAGCGGTGCTGATCAATGTCGGCCGCGGTACCGGGGTGGTGGATGCGGATGTCATCGCTGCCCTTCAGACCGGGGTGCTGTCAGCCGCGGTGCTGGACGTGTTCCGTGAGGAACCGCTGCCGCCGGAGCATCCGTTCTGGACCACGCCGAACCTCTATCTCACGCCCCACGTGGCGGCGGTGACGCCCGCTACGGCGCTGGCGGAGCTGTTCCTGGACAACCTCGCTCGCTTCGAGGCGGGTCAGCCGCTGGCCCATCGGGTGGATGCCCAGCGGGGCTACTGATCAGAAGCGCAGGATCAGCCGATTTGCGCGAGATTCAGCGAAGGCAGCGATATCGGTTGCGGCTGCGCGCTTGGAGATCGGCCCATCCGCCTGCGGCGGCTAGGGCACTCCCACAAAGGGACACGCCCGAAGCAGGCGCTACGACTGTGGGAGAGCGCTATTTCGCGCAGCGAAATGCGCCGATCTGCAGGACGGCCAGCGAAGGCAGCGATATCGGTTGCGGCTGCGCGCTTGGAGATCGGCCCATCCGCCTGCGGCGGCTGGGGCACTCCCACAAAAGGGACACGCCCGAAGCAGGCGCTACGACTGTGGGAGAGCGCTATTTCGCGCAGCGAAATGCGCCGATTCGGAGCTCAGTCCGGCAGATTGAGCACGCGCTTGGCGACGATGTTCAGCTGCACTTCCGAGGTGCCGCCTTCGATAGAGTTGGCCTTGGAGCGCAGCCACTGGCGGGTGATGTCGAGTTCCCGCTCTTCGAAGCCTTCGCCTTCCCAGCCGAGGGCCTGGGTGCCCATGATCTCCAGCATGACCTCGAATTTGCGCTTGTTCTGCTCGCTGCCGTAGTACTTGAACATGGCCGAGAGGTTGCCATCGGACTTGCCGGCCTTGGCCTCCTCGAAGGCCCGGGACATGGTCAGCCGGAAGGCATGATCGTTCATGCGGTGGCTGGCGACGCGATCCCGCAGCACCGGGTCGGCAATGCGGCCATCGGCCTCACCGACGTAGCTCTTGGCCAGATTCTCCAGGGCCCGGGGTGAGGCACCGAGGGCGGAGTTGCCGCCGATACCGGAAATCATCTGCCGCTCGTGCTGCAGCAGGCGCTTGGCAATGGTCCAGCCCTTGCCACGCTCGCCGACCAGATTCTCCTTCGGTACTTTCACGTCGTCGAAGAAGGTCTGACAGAACGGCGAGGCCCCGCTGATCAGCCGGATCGGTGAGGTGGAGACGCCTTCGCTTGCCATGTCGAAGAGCAGGAAGCTGATGCCTTCGTGCTTGGGGGCGTCGGGCTCGGTGCGGACCAGACAGAAAATCCAGTCGGCATGATCGGCATAGCTGGTCCAGATCTTCGAGCCGTTCACCAGCCAGTGGTCACCCTTGTCCTCGGCCTTGGTCGCAAGGCCCGCGAGGTCCGAGCCGGCGCCGGGCTCCGAGTAGCCCTGGCACCAGCGGATCTCGCCGCGGACGATGGGCGGCAGGAACTGCTGCTTCTGCTGTTCGTTGGCGAATTCCAACAGGGCTGGCCCGAGCATCCACAGACCGAAGCTGTTCAGCGGCGGGCGCGCATTGATGCGGCCAAGTTCCTGCTGCAGCACCTTGCTTTCGTCGGCGCTCAGCCCACCACCGCCGTAGGCCGCAGGCCACGTGGGTGCGGTCCAGCCGCGTTCGGCCATGCGGTCGAGCCAGAGTTTGGAGTCCGGATTGACGAACTCGGCGTTGCGGCCGCCCCACACCACCTCTTCTTCGGGCATGGGCGTACGCATGGACGCGGGGCAGTTCGCTCCCAGCCAGTCGCGAACATCGCTGCGGAAGGCTTCCAGATCCTGGGCCACGTTGACCTCCGTTGGGATTGGCTCGGCCAGGGATTGTACTGATCGACCGGGGGCAGTGGAAACGGAGCCGGGGCCGTATCATGGCAGCTGACGGGATCAGTCGGAGGGCAGCATGCAGGACATCGGGCGGGTCGAGGCCGAGGTGCAGGCGCTGGCCCTGGGCTGGCGCAGTGAGGGTGTGGAACGCCGCAACCGTGAGGCACTGGACTCGAGGGATTTCGACGCCCTGGCCGAGACCGGATTCACGCTCACTGGGGTGCCGCAATCCGAGGGTGGTCTGTTCACGGACCTGGGCACCTGCATTCGGCCGTATGCGCGCATGCTTTCTGCCCTGGCCGGTGTCGACCCCTCCCTGGCGCTGGTGGCGAGTATGCACCCGGTGGTGCTTGGCTACTGGCTCGGTGCGGAGGCGAGCGCTGCGGGCGATGGCTGGTTGCAGCAACGGAGATGGATCTACCAGAGCGCCCGAGCAGGAGCATTCTGGGGCACGGTCACCTCCGAGCCCGGTAGCGGTGGCGATATTCTCAACACGCGCAGTCAGGCCATGCCGGAAGGTGACCGCTTCCTGCTGAGCGGCGACAAGCACTTCGCCAGCGGCAGTGGAATCTGCAGCTTCATGATCACGACGGCGCGGGACGGCGGCGAGGGCGAACCGCCGGTGTTCATCGTCGACGTCCGTCACCTGACCCGTGGTGAGCGCAGCCCAGCCATGGTGCTCACCCGTCCCTGGGACGGCCACGGCATGCGGGCCACCCAGAGTCATGCCTGGCGTTTCGAAGACTATCCTGCGGAGCGCCATGGGGATCCGCAGGCCTGTGCCGGGGCTCGACCCCTGGTGGCTCAACTTTCCGCCGTGCTGTTTTCCGCAGTGGTGCTTGCAGTGGTCGAGGCGGCCCTGGTGGAGGCACGCAGGGTTCTGGTGGCGCGGGCCGACAGCTTGCGGGCGGCGGAACAGATGGGCTGGATGGAGGCTGAAAATCGGCTGTGGCTGGCGCAGCAGGCCTTCGAAGGCATGCTGGCGGCGGTGGAAGCCGGGGATGGGCTGCGCGCGACCGCCCGCGGCAAGCTGGTGCTGGCGGAACTGGCAGAGACGACGCTGCTCGAACTCGGGCGGGTCTTGGGTGGTGGCAGCTTCTCCCGCAGCCAGCCCTATGGCCAGTGGCTGCAGGATGCCCGTGCGCTGGGTTTCCTGCGGCCCCCCTGGTCCCTGGCCATGGATCAGCTGTTCGCGCTGGACCGCATGGCTGCGGAAGCGGTCACCCGCTAGCAGGTTGCTGAAAGACGTTTTTCGGCAGCCGGGTAGGTGGGTTAGGGCCGGCCGGTCCGGGTCGCCGCTGCTGGAGACGGTTGATATAGTCCCGCGCCATAGTCATCGGGGGGAACCATCCATGAGTGAGTTCGATGGGGCGACATTTCGCGCCACCATGAGTCAGTTCTGCACCGGCGTGGTGATTGCGACCGGAGCGCAGGATGGTGTGCCGGCGGGCTTTGCCGCGCAGTCTTTCGTCTCCCTGTCCATGGACCCGCCGCTGGTGGCGCTCTGCCCCGGCAAGCAGTCGTCGAGCTGGCCGCGGATCCGCGACTCGGGAGCCTTCTGCATCAACATTCTCGGTGCCGATCAGCAGGAGGTCTGTGCCACCTTTGCCAAGAGCGGTGGTGACAAGTTCGCCGAACTCAAGTGGCGCGCTGGCGTCAGTGGCTCGCCCATTCTCGCGGGGGTCATTGCCTACGTGGACTGTGAGCTGGAAGCGGAGCACGACGCGGGGGACCACACCATCGCCATCGGCCGGGTACGGGATCTGGCCATCGTCGATGACCAGCGGGGGCCGCTGCTGTTCTTCCGCGGCCGCTATGGAGATTTCTCTGTGAGCTGAGGGCAGGTCTCATGAAAGAGGACTTCAACTACGACGACGTCAGCAGCTACACCCTCGATAATGCGGACGAGCAGGCGCTGATCGCTGCCCAGGACGAGTGCACTTTCATGTGGTCGACCCGGGAGGGCTGGCCCGTTGGCGTGATCATGTCCTACGTCTACGAGAGCGGCTGTTTCTGGCTCAGTGTGTCTTCCCTGCGGGTTCGGGTGCAGGCGGTGCAGCGGGACCCGCGGGTGGCGGTGTGCCTCACCAGCAAGGGCGCCGGCCTCAAGGCCGCGCTGAGTCTCACCTACAAGGGCACCTGTGAGGTGCTGTCCGATCGCGCCACCATCGACTGGTTCCTGCCGGCTTTGGCCCGGCGACTGCGGCCCGGCAACGAAGCGGCCCAGGCGGCCTTCGTGCGGCTGAATGATACGCCGGCCCGGCGGGTGCTCAAGGTGACCCCGACTCAGCGCATCGGCTTCGACGGCCGCAAGATGGCCGCGGCGACGCGGGCTGCGATGGAGTGAGGTTTTCGCCTGCTGCCGATCTGAACAAGTTTGGTTGAAGTCGGGCTCCGGTTTGCTTGAGGTCGAGATCGAGGCAAGGTGGCTGATTTGGTTTGAGGATTGGTTTCGATACCGATACCGATACCGATACCGATACCGATTTCGATCCTGATCCTGATCCTGATACCGATACCGATACCGATACCGATACCGATACCGATTTCGGTGGTGGCAACGGGCTGGGTTACGCCATGGTTTCGCTGCGTGGATCCTGGCGGTAGAAGGCGCGGAGCTGGGCGTAGACGTCCGGCCAAGTGGTGGCCAAGCGGTCGGGGGCTTCGAAGAAGCACTCGCTGGTGACGGCAAAGAATTCGCCACTGTCCGTGAGGGCGTAGGGGTCAAGGGGCAGGTCGTCGGTCTCTGTGGCGGCGCTGGCCTCGAGGGCATCCCAGGCCGCGCTGAAGCTTTGCTTCCAGGCGGCAGGGTCCATGTCACGATGCAGCGGCGGGGCGCCGTTGGCGTCGCCGTCCAGCATGTCGAGCTTGTGGGCCATCTCGTGGATGACGACGTTGTAACCGTCCGCGCCGTTGGCTTCGAGGACGTCGTGCCAGGACAGGATCACCGGCCCCTGGGGCCAGGCTTCGCCGCTGAGGGCTTCGTCGCTCTGGTGAACGACACCGAATTCGTCCTCCCACTCCTGGGCAGGCACGAAGGGGGTTTCGTAGAGAACCACCGAGGACCAGCCGCGATACCAGTCCAGCCCGAGTTCGAGGACGGGTACGGCGGCCATGGTGGCCACCAGCAGGCGCATGGGGGCGTCGAGTTCGAAGTCGGCGCCGGCCACGAACTGTTTGCGCAGCACGAAGCGCAGCGCTGTGTCCTTCAGACGACGACGGGCCTCACCTCGATAGCGCGCCGCCACCGGCCAGGGGGCCACGGCGGATTCCCATTGATCGGCCAGATCGAGGCGGGCGATCAGGCGGTCTTCCCGCCAGTGCCGCAGCCGCTTCAGCATGGCATCACCCCCATGCGCCGAGCAGGCCCATGCCCAGCAGCCAGCTGGCCAGCAGAGCCGGAATGGACCAGAAATGAAAACGCAGCCAGAGTCCCGGTTCCTGCGCCAACCGCAGGGCAATGAGGTTGGCGAGGGAACCGATGGCCAGGCCGAAGCCGCCGACGTTGGCGCCCCAGGCCAGCAGGCGCCAGTCGCTGCTGAACTCGGCCAGGAAAATCGCTGCCGGCACATTGGAGATGACCTGGGACAGCAGGACGGCGGCACTGAACAATCCGCCCGGCAGCGCTTCCATGTGCGCGCTTTGGGCCGCGATGGTGGGCAGGCGGGCCAGCAGGCCCAAGTTGACGAACATGAGGATGAAGACCAGCAGCAGCCCCCAGTCGAGACCCCGCAGCAGCGCAGGGCGATAAAGCAGGAACATGCCGCCAATGAGGCCCGCCGCGGGCAGGGCCCAGCCCGCTTCCGCGGCGATCAGGAACAGCGGGTAGGCCGGGAGCGTCAGCCACAGCAATCCGCGCTCGAGGCGGACGGACTGCTTGAGATGGCTGGCTTCGATGGGGCGCGCCCGCAGCGCCAGGGGCACGATGGCCAGGACGATGGCCAGCAACCCGATGCCCAGTGGCAGCATGGCCAGGGTGAACTCGATGAAGCCGGCCTCCGAGGCCTGCCACAGGTAGAGATTCTGAGGGTTGCCCACCGGGCTCAGGGCGGAGCCGGCATTGACCGCCAGGGCTTCGAGAATGATCAGCCTGCCGGTCGGCAAGTCCACCAGTCTGCGCAGGCCCAGGGTGAGGGGCACGACGATGAACAGCGCAACGTCGTTGGTCACCACCGCAGCGAGGGCCGCGGCGAACAGCACCAGCGCCGCGCCGAGCATGCGCTCGTGGCGGGCGCGGCGCAGCAGATGGGTCCCGGCCAGCATCAGGTAGCCACTGCTTTCGAGGGCCCGGCTCAGGGCCATCAGCCCGGCCAGGGTGGCCAGCGTCTGCCAATGCACGAGATCGGGGGTGGCCGATGGCGCCACCGGGCTCAGCCACAGCAGGGGCGGCAAGGTGAGCAGCAATATCCAAAGCAGTGGATCCTCGCGCAGATGGGCGACCGGTCGGAACATGGTGGGCAGTGGAATCCTGCTGCAACGAGTTCAGTGGAACGCCTGAGGGCGTTGGCGGTCTGATGCGGGAGGTCTTCCGAGTGCGGCCCTCCGTCAGCGGCCCTCCGTCAGCGGCCCTCCGCGACCGGCCGTCCGCGACCGGCCGTCCGCAACCGGCCCTCCGCGACGAAAGCTTCGGCATGGACTAGAGTACACGCAGTTGAAGCACTGCCGGATCGTCCCGATCAGGGCAGGTTACCAATCATCCACGAGCTGGAATATCACTGCCTTGAACGCCGCCAAATCGATTGCCCTGCTGCACGTCTCCTGCGCGCTGCTGCTTGTCCTGCTGTCATCGCCGGGACAGGCCATGCGGGAGTACCCCCTGCCGCCAGACGATACCGACCTGGTCGGTGAAGTGTTCTGGGTCACCACCCGACACGAGGACACCCTGGTGCAGCTGGCCCGCGAGCACGGGCTGGGAGCCCACGAGCTGGCACGGGCCAACCCGGACGTGGACGTCTGGTTACCGGGGGAAGGGACGCGCATCCGCCTGCCCATCTCCTTCCTGCTGCCGCCCGGGCCCCGGGAAGGGATCGTGGTCAATCTGGCCGAGTATCGGCTCTACTACTTTCCCCCCGGCGAAGACCGCGTGCTGACGGCGCCGGTGGGGATCGGCCGCGATGCGTTTCGGACTCCGGTGCTGGAAACCCGGGTCACCGACCGCATCGAGCAGCCGAGCTGGACACCTCCCCGTTCCGTTCGGGAATCCTATGCGAGCCGAGGCGTCGAGCTGGCACGGGTGGTGCCGCCGGGCCCTGACAATCCTCTCGGTGAGTACGCCATCATGCTGGCAAAGCCGGGGTACCTCATTCATGGCACCAACCAGTCCTATGGCGTCGGGGCGCGGGTCAGCCATGGCTGCCTGCGGCTTTACCCGGAAGACATCGAGCGTCTGGTCTGGGAAGTACCGGTGGGTACGCCGGTGCGCATCATTCACGCGCCCTACAAGGTGGGCTGGCGGGGTGACGAACTGGTCCTGCAGGCCCATCGGCCGCTGGCGGAATTCGAAGAGGACGACCTGACGGAGACGCTGCGGCAGCAGCTCAGTGCGCATCTGGAGCGGGGACGGGTCGATTGGGATCTGGCGAAAGAGACGGCGCGTGCGGCCAAGGGCCTGCCGGTGGTGATTGGTCAGCGGGCCGAAACGGTTGCTGCCATAAACAAATAAACGTCAGCCGGGATGGTCCCGGCTGACGGCATACTGATCAAGCGAACTGCGGCCTTACTTGGGGCCGCAGCAGGTCTCGGAGACGCGACGGGCGCGCTCATTGGCTTCCTGCGCTTCTGCAAGGGCGCGCTGGGCCATACGACGAGCCTCAGCATCCTCGCTGCTGCGGGAAGCTGTCATGGCTGCGTTGGCAGTGCTTTCGATCCGGCTCAGCGATCCTTCCAGGGTCGAGATTCGGGATTCGAGTTCAGCCACCGTGCCGGTGCTGGCGCAGCCGGAGAGAACGAACCCAGCGGCGACGGCGGACAGCGTCCCCTTCCACATTGCTTTCATGAACGTCTTCCTCGTTGGAAATGACAGGTGCACGATTGTTGGAGACGACCTTGCCGTGTGGACGGACAGGCGTCAAGTCATCATCCACCATAACGCGGGTGGATTGCCACTGACTTTCGGGCCCCAGGTCGGAGATTCCTGACCCTTCGTCGGCTGCACGTCAGGTAGCCGTCACCCCTGCTGTGGACGAGCCTCATCGCCCTGACCGGTCCCGTACTGGAGTGATTCCATGCGGTGGATCTTGTTGCTCATTTCCCGCAGCAGTAGCAGCATTTCCTCGCGTTCACTGTGGGCGCGCTCCTCCATCTGGCTGCGGCGCAGCTCCTCCTCCTCGAAGTGCTTCTCCTGCATGGTGTTGACGATGATCCCGATGAACAGGTTCAGGACGGTGAACACGGTGATGAGGATGAAGGACAGGAAGTAGATCCAGGCGAAGGGCATTTCCGCCATGACCGGTCTTGCGATGCTCTGGGACCAGCTTTCCAGGGTCATGATCTGGAACAGGGAGTAGAGGCTGGCGCCAAGGTGGCCGAAGTAGTCGGGGAACTGCTCGCCGAACAGCTTCGTGCCCATGACACCGAAGATGTAGAACACCATCAGCATCAGCACCACGATCCAGCCGATGCTGGGCAGGGCGCGGATCAGGGATTCCACCAGATGGCGGAGACGGTCGATCTTCGTCACGAGGCGAAGAATTCTCAGGATGCGGAAGGCCCGCAGGATGGCCAGTGGGCCGGAAGCGGGCACCAGGGCAACGCCGACGATGACGAAGTCGAAAACATTCCAGCCACTGGTGAAAAAACGCAGGCGAAACGCATAGAGCTTGATGCCGATTTCCACCACGAAGATGGCCAGGACCACCTGCTCCACGCGCAGCAGGAGTCCGCCGGCGCGGTCCTGGACGAAGGTCGATGTCTCCAGGCCCAGGGTGATCGCGTTGAAGATGATGATGGCGATGATCGCGTTCTGGATGGGCGTGCTTTCGATCCAGGTGCCCAGGCGCTCGCGCAGGGTGGTTGTCGGTGAACTGCTCACAGGGGGCTTCCAGGTCAAGGGCTGACAACGGCCGGCGATTATACGGATCGAGGCATCCTGCCGGGGACTCATATGCCGAAAAATTTGTCAAGCAGACCTTGAATTTCCCGGCAGGCGATACCCATATCTGCAGCCATGAGGGTCGCAGGCTGCTGCCTGGTCCCTGAATGACAACGGTGAGGAGGGTATCAGGATGAGTATGGCATCACGGTTGCGCGATGGCTTCGGCCCGTTCAGTGAGGTGCGCCGCCTGCAGAACTCGATGGACCGACTGTTCGGCCAGCGGCCGCTGGCAGCGGCAGCCGGATTCCCGGCGGTGAACCTCTGGACGGGTGCAGACAGCGTTGCCATTACGGCAGAACTGCCCGGAGTCGATCCGGCGGACGTGGAACTCTCGGTGAAGGACGACGTGCTGACCCTGCGCGGCTCGCGCCGAGCGTCCACTGATGACACCGAGGCGGCTTGGCATCGTCGCGAGCGGTCCTGTGGCCAGTTCCAGCGCTTGGTGCAGCTGCCATTCCGGGTCGACCCGGAGCGGGTGGAGGCGCGGTTTGCGGACGGCGTTCTGGAGGTGGACCTCAAGCGGCCGGAAGCCGACAAGCCGCGTCGCATCGAAATCAGACACTGAAGCCGGGTCTAGCGGCTCGAGCAGAGGAGATACAGCAATGGAGAACAACATCACTCAGCCCGCGGAGCAGGCTGTGGCCCCTGAGAGTCAGGGTTCCGAGCAGACCCGTCCGCGACCGGTGTTCCGGCCGCTGGCGGACATCTTCGAAACGCCGCGGGGTGTCACCCTGGTTCTGGAGATGCCCGGAGTTCGGGCCGAAGGCGTCGAGGTGACGCTGGAAAAGCGCGTGCTGACGATTCGCGGTCGCAGCAGCGTGACGCGTCCGGAAAGCTATCGGCGCCTCTATGCCGAGTACGGCGAGGGTGACTACGAGCGGTCATTCAGTCTGTCCGAGGACATCGATGCCGAGCGCATCGAAGCGATCTGCAAACACGGGGTACTGACGCTGGAACTGCCTAAGGCGCAGGAGGCCAAGCCGCGTCAGATCAACGTCAGGGCTGCCTGAAGGGAGGTTTGGTCATGCGCATCAAGGATCTCATACCCTGGGCCCACCGGGAGGAGGAGGCAAGGCCTGCTGCGTCCGAGCAGCATCCGGTGGTCGCACTGCAGCGGGAAATGAACCGGCTGTTCGATGGCTTCTTCGGCCGCATCCACCACCCGTTCGCGTCCGCCGATGGTCAGGACGTTGCGGGCTGGGCGGTGGCCGACGTGGTCGAAACCGATGACCACGTGGAGGTCAGCGTGGAGTTGCCCGGTCTCGATGAGAAGGATCTCGATGTCACCGTGGCGCCGGATGGGCTGACGATCCGTGGCGAAAAGCGCGTCGAGCGGCAGGAAGAGAAAAAGGGGTTCTATCTCTCCGAGCGCAGCTATGGCTCGGTGTTCCGCTCGATCCCGCTGCCGCCGGGGGTCGATTGTGATCGGGCCGAGGCCAGGTTCGGCAATGGCGTGCTCACCGTCACCCTGCCGAAGTCGGCTCAGGCCCAGGTCCCGGGCCGGAAGATCGCCATCAAGGCGGCCTGAGCGCTCCCTTGGTCAGCGCGGGTCATGTGCTCCGCGCTGGCCGCTTCTCGCGTCCATCGGCGCCAACTCGTCAGCCAGTCTTCGGGTCACCGGGCGCAGCAGGCCGGGCCAGAGGCGGTAGAGGCGCCAGCCGATGTGGGCTGCGGGAGCCACCGGAATGATGGCCTGATTGCGGCGCACCCCCTTGAGCACCTTGCGTGCGCAATAGTCCGCATCGGGCAGGCGGGCGAAACCGTTCACGCGGTCCCTGACCGGGACGCTGTCTCCAAGCAGCCGGGCCTGATCCGCCATGGGTGTCCCGATCACGCTCGGACAGATGGCGCTGACGCGCACGCCGTAGCGTCGCGCTTCCTCCCGCAAGGACACGGACAGGCCGACGACCGCGTGCTTGGTCATGGCGTAGGCGGTGAATCCCGGAGCTGGAACCAGGCCGGAGATCGAGGCCGTGTTGACGATGTGGCCGCGCCAGCCGTCCTTCGGCGCCTGTTCGACCATCAGCGGATAGACCGCTTCCACTCCGTGCACGACGCCGCGAACGTTGACGTCGAGCAGCCGGTCCCAGTCGGCGCCGGTCATGGCCAGGGTGTTGCCGATGATGGCGATACCGGCATTGTTGAAGAGGTAGTCAATGCGGCCGTGGCGGGCGAGGACAGCCTGTGCCACCGACGCGAACCCGGTCCGTTCCCTGACGTCCAGGGCGACCGCCGCATCTGCTTCGGCGCCGATGGCGCTGGCCTGGCGGAGGGCGCTGTCGTGGTCGATGTCGGCGAGGACCACCCGGGCACCCGCAGCCTGCAGGGCCGTCGCCAGCGCCGCACCGATTCCCGATGCGGCGCCGGTGACGAGGGCCACACGGCCCTCGAAGGGGTTCATACCGTGTCGACCAGGGCTTCGAGTGCCTTCCAGTGCAGGTCACCGAAGACACCGTTGGGGTTCACGGGCTGAATGCAGACGTGACTGGCACCGGCATCGAAATGCTCGTGCAGGCGCTGCTTGATGGTGTCGACATCGCCCCAGGCGAAGGTGGAGTCGATGAAACGGTCGCTGCCGCCATCGGCGAGGTCCGCCTCGGTGAGCCCCATGCGCAGCCAGTTGTTCCGGTAGTTGGGCAGATTGATGTAAATCTGTGCCACGTCCCGGGCCAGTTGGCGTGCCTTGGCCGGATCGGACTCCAGGATCACCTTCTGCTCCACGCACAGGTGCTTGCCGGGACCGAGAATCTCCCGCGCCATGCGGGTGTGGTCCGGGGAGCTGAAGTAGGGGTGGGCGCCGGCGCACTGATCCCGCGCCACTTCCAGCATCTTCGGTCCGAGGGCCGCGATCACGCGATCGGGGGCCTCGGCGGGCTTGATGCTGTTGTAGGGCGAGCGGTCCATCTTTGCCAGGTAGTCCTTCATGGTCGCCACGGGCTTGCCGTAGGTCAGGCCCCGGACGCCCTCGACCAGTGGCTTGTGGGAGACCCCGAGGCCGAGGAGGAAGCGGCCGCCGGACTGCTCGGCCAGGGTGTTCTGGGCTGCCAGGGTCACGCCGGGTTCCCGGTGGTAGATGTTGGCGATGCCCGTGGCCAGCTTCAGTTTGGTGGTGTTGGCCAGCAGCCAGGCGGCGTGGACGAAGGGATTGCGACCGACGGTCTCCGGAATCCACAGGGTGTCGTAGCCGATCTGCTCGATGCGCTGCGCCGTCTGGGCGGCCTGAGTGGCGCTTTGGGTGTCGGTGAAATACCAGACGCCGAGTTTGCCTAGCTTCATTGCACTCTCCGTTGATGCTGCATCATGTGGGTGTCGCGACAACGATTATCAGCGATTCTTGAAGTTGCCGGGCCGGCGTTCCGCCACGGCACGAATGCCCTCCTGGGCGTCCTCGGTGGCGCGCAGCCATTGCTGCTCGGCCAGTTCGTGTTCGGTGGCCCGGGCGATGCGCTCCGCCAGACCCTGGCGCATGGTGGCGCGCACGGACATCAGCGCCAGCGGCGCGCTTTCGGCGATCTCGCGGGCGAGTTCCATGGCTGCCGGACGCAGCTGATCCTCTTCCACCAGCAGATCGGCCAGGCCCCAGGCCAGGGCTTCGTCGCCCTTGATCCGGCGCCCGGTGTAGAACATCAGCTGGGCCTTCTGCTGGCCGACGATGGCGGGCAGCGTGACCGTGAGGCCGAAGCCCGGGTGGATGCCGAGCTTGGCAAAATTCGCAGCGAAGCGGGTGTTGGGGGTGGCGACCCGGAAGTCCGGGACCAGCGCCACGCCGAGACCACCGCCAACCGCGCTGCCCTGAATGGCGCCGACCACGGGCTTGCGGTAGCCGAAGAGCCGGACCGCTTCGCTGTAGAGTTTGTGGGTGGTGCTGCGGAAACCTTCCTCGGTGAATTCCGCATCCGCATTGTCGTCGCGGCCGGTGCCGAAGTTGGCGCCGGCGCAGAAGTGCTTGCCCTGGGAGGCGAGGACGATGGCGCGGCAGGCGTCCATGGCATCGAGGCCGGCAAAGGCGTCGGCCAGTTGCAGGATGAGGGCGTGGTCGAAAAAGTTGTTCGGCGGGCGCTGGATTTCGACGACCGCGACGTTGCCGTCGAGGCTGACTGCGATGTCAGCAAATTCACGGGCGAGCACATCTTCTGTGGCGCTCATCTCGGAGTTCCTCCCGGGGTTGATGTAAAGTGCGACTGGCGCAGAGTTTTAGAGGCGGGGAAGTCTAACCTGCATCGGTCGCCGATGCCCGAAGCTGACAGCCTGTCGGGCCCTCACATCGCGACGCCGGGGAGGCGCTGATCCCACTGTGGCCGATCAGGCATGAACGACAAGTCCGGGTCGGACCCCGGATCGGCGAATCCTGCGGCCGAGGCCTCGCGGCCGCCCGGTATCTGGGAACTCGCCTGGCCCTCCATCCTCACCAACCTGCTGTTCGCCATGGTGGGCATCGTCTCCATCAAGGTGGTGGCGACCCTCGGTCCTGCCGCCGCGGCTGCGGTCACCGTGGGCAATCAGGTGTTCTTCACGCTGCAGGCCATCATGATGGCGGTCAGCGTCGGCACCATGGCGCTGGTGGCCAGGGCCTGGGGGGCCAGGGACTTCGACGAGGCCACCCGCACCACCGTGAGTTCGCTGCTGCTCGGCGGCGTCGTGGCGCTGCTGCTGACGGTGCCGGTGATGGTGTTCGCCGAGCACCTGGCGGGTCTGTTCGGACTCGGGCCCGAGGCCACCCGGCTGGCCGGAGAATTCATCTTCTGGCTGTCTCTCTTCAACGTCGCCTTTGCGGTCAACTTCATCATGAGCGCGGCGCTGCGTGCGGCGGGCGATGCGCGCACGCCCATGTGGATCGGTGTCGCCACCAACCTCATCAGCATGCTCGGCCTGTACGTGCTGGTGTTCGGACACTTCGGATTTCCGGCGCTCGGCGTCAAGGGTGCTGCCATTGCCAATGGTTTCGCCTTTGGCGTGGCGGGAGGGGTGTTCCTGCTGCTGTGGATGAACGGCCGGCTGGTGATCGAGTTCCGCGCCCGGGAGTGGCGGGAAGCCATCGAGACGGCCCGCGTGAAGCGACTGCTGGCCATCGGCTATCCCGCTGCCCTGGAGCAGGGCGTGTTCCGGATCGGCTTCTTCATCTTCCTGGGGGTGATCGGTCACTACTACGGTACGGCGGCATTCGCCGCCTATGGCATCGGCGTCAACATCCTTTCGGTGTGCTTTGTGGTGGGATTCGGCTTTTCCATTGCCGGCTCCACGCTGGTGGGACAGTCCCTGGGCGCCAACGATCACGAGGCCGCCATGGCCAACGGCTGGCGGGCGCTGCGCTATGCCATGCTGTCCATGATCGGCATCGGGGTGACCGTGATTCTGTTTGCGGAGCCTATGGCCCGATTCATGATCGATGACCCCGAAGTGATCGCTTACACCATCGCCTTCATCTATATCCTCGGCGCGGTGCAGCCCCTGATGGCGGTGGAGTTCGCCTTCGGCGGGGCGCTGCGCGGCGCCGGTGACACCCGCTATCCGCTGAAGGCCACCATGGCCGGGCTGCTGGGCATGCGCTGCGTGCTGGCGGTGCTCTTCGCCTGGCTGGGGATGCCAGTGGAGTGGGTCTTCGCGGCATTGATCGGCGATTACGCCCTGAAAGCCTGGATGCTCACCCAGCGTTTCCGGTCCGGGCGCTGGCGCAGCCTCTACAGTAACGAGCAGCTGGCGGTGACCTCCTGAGGTGCTGTCTGAATTATCGCACGGTGTATCAAAATCATACGTCTCATTCTCACCCACGAGGGCTGTGGAGCCGGACAGCGTGGGCTGAAAGGCTGGTCCAGTGCACCCTGGCGGGTGACCCCAGGCATCCAGTTTTGCAACTCATTGCATCGTAACCATCTGATTTAATTTGATTGCGCCGGATTCCCTTTGGTCCGGAAACGGGCTGTCTGAAGTTGTCCCATGCGTTCCGGCATGGCCCTTGCGTTGTATGGGGCGAGCCCGCAAGGGTGACCTTCTCAAGCTATGCAAGGAGATTTCCATGGAGACCCGGATGAATCTGTCCAAATTGGCGGCTCTGGCTGCCGGTGGCGTTCTGATCACGGCCTCCCAGTTCGCGGTGGCCCAGGGTGGCTACCAGCAGCCGGGTCAAGCCGGCGAGGGCTATCAGCAGCCGGAAGCCCAGCAACCGGCTCAGCCTGCCGAGCCCCAGCAGCCGGCACGACCGGACTTTGACGAGGAGACACTCGAGCGCTTCGCCGGAGCCTGGAATGAAGTCCAGGGCATTCGTGACGACTACATGGGTGAGATTCAGGCCGCAGGGGATGCGGAACAGGCTCAGGCCCTGCAGCAGGAAGCCCAGGAGAAGATGGTGGCAGCGGTCACGGACGCGGGAGTGGAAGTGAGCGAGTACAACGCCATTGCCACCCATATGGGTCAGGATCCTGAGTTCGCTCAGATGATCATGAGCCTGGCCCAGAATCAGTGAGCCCCTCTGTGGAGCGCTGAACGGCAGTTCGCGCCGGCTCCGGTCCGGCGCTGGCCGGGCGGAATCCCTTCCCTTCGCCCGGTTGTCCGACCGGATGCTGGCGCCCTGTCCTGAGCGCTGAGATCTGAAAAGAAAAAGGCCGGATTCGGTGGCTCCGAATCCGGCCTTTTCTTGTCAGGCATCGACGGTCAGGCGCCGCGCCAATGCTCCCAGGTCGCGGACGCTGGCATCAGAACTGAGCCCGCAGGGTGACGCCGTAGGTGCGGGGGGCTTCGATGAACACGCCGCGGGCAGCATTGTCAAAGGCGCCGACACCCCGCAGCGGTATATTGAAGGTGACATTCTTGGTCTGCTTGTCGGTGATGTTCTGTCCCCACAGTTCGGCAGTCCAGCGACCCGTCGCCTCACCGATGCCGAGGCGCAGGTTGATCTTGGCATTGCTGCCCTGGAGGTCGTCAGCCACGGGGTTTCTGGACGTGGGGTCGATGGGCTGGGTGCTGGTGCGGCGCTTGGATTCCCAGCGCAGGTTGCCGTTGATGAACCAGTTCAGGTTGGTATTGGCAATGGGCTGTTCCCAGGCAGCACCGAACACGCCGGTCCAGTCCGCCGCATTGGTAAGGCGGTCGCCACAGAGTGACGTCACCTGAGCGGGCGCATCCGCCGGTGCGCAATTGCTGGGATAGCTCGCGTCCTGGTAGGTGACGGATACGCTGAGGTCGAGCTGATCGAGGGGTGCCGCAGTCAGCTCCACTTCCACACCTTTACTCTCGGCCTTGGGCACGTTGAAGGTCACGAACTGGACACCGGTGAACTCCAGAACCTGGAAGTCTTCCAGATCCTGGTAGAACAGGGCCGTATTCACCCGCAGCCGACGGTCGAAGAGATCCGTCTTCAGCCCCAGCTCCCAGGAGTCGATGGTTTCCGAATCGAATCGGGGATCGGCGCCACCCGATGCCGCGGTGGCGTCCAGGTTGAAGCCGCCGGCCTTGAAGCCATGGGTGAAGCTGGCATAGCCGGTGGTGACGTCATTGAAGGCATAGACGCCCTTGATGGTCCAGATCAGCTCGGTATCCTTGAACGTGTCGTCGAAGGTTGCCGGCAGCACCGGGATGCCGGTGTCGGCAGGGGCGGCAAACGGGAAGCACATGAAGCCAGCGCCGACGGCTCCAATGGGTCCCGCCACGCCGGCGAGAGGCGTACCTGCCACAGCCGCGTTCAGCGCGCCGGCATTCGCCAGAGTGTTGAGGCAGGCCGGGTTCTGGGCCGTCGCCTGGGTGAACTTGCCGTCTTTTTTCTCGTCCACCCAGCGCAAACCCACCACCAGGTCGAGCTGATCCGTGATCTGGAAGGTGTTGTGGGTGAAGACCGACCAAGCCCGGGAGTCCTGCTGGAAGCGGTTCTGGGCAAAGGAGCCTGCGGAATCGACACCACCGGCGAACACCAGGGCCGGATTGTCGGAGGCCAGCACGTCGCCGAAGGTGCCACCGGTAGCCAGCGGGATCGGTGCCAGGAGCGGCAGGAACTGACCGAATGCCGGCAGCGTCGTGCCGAGCCAGGCGGAGGCGCTGGTGTAGCGGGTGAAGTCCGTGCCGAGACCGAGGCCCTGGCCCTCGACGATCTTCTCGTCCATGAAGAAGCCGCCGATCATCCACTGCAGACGACCGGTTTCGCCGGAGAAGCGCAGCTCGTGGGTGGTGGTGCGGATGTCGTCGAAGGTCTTCTGACCGCCAGCCACTTCGGGGCGGACGGAGAACACGTCGAGCCCCACGAAATCGGAGTGCTGCACCGAGTCGGCGCTGAAATCGCGCCAGGAACCGATGTAGGTCATGTCGAAGTTGTCGAAGCTGCGGTTGTACTCCAGGGAGATGCCCCACTGCTCGAAGGGGTTCTCGAACTGCTGGGCGTTGGATTGCCGACGCTTGAGCGCGTCGGGTCCCTGCACCGGCGCCCCGCCATCTGCGGGCAGTCCGGCGATCGCGAATGCATTCGGATTGAACAGCCCTGCAGGGACGGTGATCGGGGCATCACAGCACTGCTCGTCCGCATCGGAGTAGTCGGCAATGATCCTGAGGTCACTGCGGTCATCGATGGCCCAGAGTATTTGGCCACGCAGCGAAACCCGGTCCCTGTCCATGCTTTCGGCGCCGGTGGTGCTGTCCACGAAGCCGTTCTGTTTGCGGACGGCAACGGAGCCGCGGGCCGCGAGCCGGTCCTGGATCAGCGGCACACTGCCTCCAGCCTGGGCATTCCAGGCGCTGAAGTTGCCGGCGCCGACATTGACCCAGGCCTCGGATTCGTTGAGGTCGGGTCGTTTGGTGCGAACGATGAGGGCTCCGGCGCTGGTGTTGCGGCCGAACAGCGTACCCTGGGGGCCACGCAGAACCTCCAGCATTTCCACATCCACCAGGTCACCGAGCGCGACACCGGGCCGGCTCAGGTGGACACCGTCGAGGAACACGCCTACTGCACTCTCCAGGCCGATGTTGTTGCCGGTGGTGCCAACGCCACGAATCCGGAACACGGAACCCTGGGATTCGGTCTGGGATGAGTTCATGTTAAAACTGGCACTGAGCGTAGGCAGGTCGCGCAGATCCTGAACACCGGCGCGCTCGAGCTGCATGCCGCTGAGCGCGGTTACGGCAACGGGAACTTCCTGAATGGATTCTTCGCGGCGGGTGGCGGTGACGACCACCTCGTCGATCATGCGTCGAGCCTGTTCAGTGGTCTGGGCCTGGGCTTCGTAGGTAAACAACAGAGCGCCGGCCACTGCAGTGGCCGTCAACCAACAGGTCTTCATCCTTGTACTCCCCTGAGTCATGTGGGCTCGTTGCTGAGCCTCTGCGACGGATTGGGTTCGAATGCCGTTTGCCGTCACGACAACCCGACGCCGCACTGTGACAAGCTGCAACGCCGCAGTGACAAGTGGAAACGGTTGCCCGATGGCTGTCAAGGGTTTGGGAAGTGCCCTTTTCAAGCACGCTCATTATTTGCGGCGTGGGCCGTCATCTTCCGTCAGTAGGGCTGGCGGTCCAAGGCGGCGAGCCAGTGCTCGAATTCCTTGCCGGCGCGGGGCAGTTCGAGATGCACAATGGGGATCTCTTGCGAGGTGGTGGCGGTCTCGAAAGCCTGCCAGAGGCGATCGTCGTCGAACCCGGCAGCGGCGGCCTGCTGCCGCGTGCTCGCGTAGACGACGCCATCGAGGCGCGCCCACCAGGCGGCTGCCATGCACATGGGGCAGGGTTCGCAGGAGCTGTAGAGCAGAAGACCGTCGAGGCGGAAGTCGCCGCGGTTCTGGCAGGCCTGACGGATGGCGGTGATCTCGGCGTGGGCGGTGGGATCGTTGCAGCGGGTGACGCCGTTGCAGCCCTCAGCGACGATCCGGCCTTCAGCATCAGCGATGACTGCACCGAAGGGACCACCGCCCTCCGCCACGTTCTTGCAGGCGAGTTCCACGCTGCGTTGCAGCAGGTCATTCGGTTTGAGCATTGAGGGTCTTCCTGAGTCGCAGTTCCGAGGATGACATGTCGCGACGGAAGCGCTGCTCGGGGACCCCGCTCGACAGCGCCTCGAGCCGCTGCGGCCAGGGCAGGTCGTCGAGGCCGACGAAGCCCTTGCTGCTGCGGCGGCCGAAGACCAGGAAGCGACATCCAGCAGCCGCGATGCGATCGATGGCGCGGTCCCGGGCCTCCGGATCATGGCCGTAGTAGCGTGGATCGGCGATGCGTTCCAGGGTGTCGATGCCGAGCATGAACGTGGCGCCGGGGAACAGTTCCGCCTTTTCGACGAAGGTGGGCGTCGTCGTCAGCCAGACCCGGTTGGAGGTTGGAAGGTGGGCCAGCCGGTCGCAGATCGCGGCGTAGTTCAGCGGCGGTTTGTCCACATTGCGGATGCACAGCTCGAACTCCGGCGTCAGCCCCGTGAGTTCGTTGGCAACGCGGACCATGCCGAGATGTCCGTCGTGCACGGGATTGAAGGCGCCGGGGAAAATCAGGCGTGGTTGCTGTTTGGCGTCAGGCGCCTGCGGTTCGTGGGCGTCGGTGGCGCGGCGATGGCCGAGGACGAGTTCCTGCCAGTGGGACGGCGCGTGGCAGCGCAGTTCGGCAAGCGCCTCCCCGGGCAACCAGGCGGGGGCGGGCGCGCCGGCAATGCCCTTGGCCTCGGCCAGGGCGTTGAGCAGCAGCCGGTCGCAGAGGGCCTCCTCCTCGCTGCGGCTGCGGGCACCAGCTATGAGTTCGACGCTGAAGAGATCGCTGCGATCTGCGGTCTGCAGGCCCACATGGACCCGGTGACCGCCCTGCTTGGGGCGATCGGTGGCCAGACTCGCGGTGCAGCTGATGCCGAAGGCCGCTGCTGCCGGTTCCAGAGAGCGGGCACGGTGGAACGCGGCCATGGCCATGGCTCGCGCGGTTTCAGGGGCGCAGGCCTGATCAGGCTTGCCGCCGAGGAAGGATTCCAAGGCGCTCTGGCCGTAGGGAATGTGCGCTTCGAGCACGGTCCGGGAGGCTCCGGCGCAGCGCAGCAGCAGAGCGAGGGCGCCGCTGCCGCCGCTGGTGAGGACGATGACCCCGAGGCCATGGGCGTCGTGGATGAGATGGGCGAGAGTGGTATCCGCATCCACAGGCGCTGCCGTCATCGCTCGGACCCGTTGTGGCGCAAGGTGCGTTCCGTGGTGCGTTGAAGGAAGGCCGTGGCGCGCTGTTCTACGCTGCGGTTGCCGAGAAAGACCCAGAAGTGGCCCCAGTCGACCTCATCGAAGTGGACGCTGGTCCCGAGCTCTTCAAGCCTGGCCTGCAGGGCCAGGGAATGGCCCACGTCCACGACCCGATCCAGCCGACCGTGATAGAGATACACCGGTGGGCTCTTGGCATCCGCCCAGTGAATGGGGGACGCCCGCCGCCAGCCTTCCGGATCTTCGTCCCTGGGTGCTCCCACCAGATTCACCAGCAGGCGGCCGTTGGGGTCGAAACGCTCGAAGTCGGTGGGGGATCCCCCCGCCACTACAGCCACCGGGCGCTTCGGCTCGCCATCGCTGCGGCCGGCTTCGGCGCGGCCGGCTTCGGCGTGGCCGGCTTCGGCGCGGCCGGCGTCGGCGCCGAAACCGAGCAGCAGGGCCAGATGGGCTCCGGCGGAATACCCCCAGACGGCCACCCGATCCGGGTCCACGCGGTCGTGCTCTGCCAGCCAGTTCAGGGCTTGGCGCACGTCCTCGAGCTGGGTGGGATGGCGGTACTCCGGCGCGAAGCGATAGCTGGCGCTGTAGGCGACGAAGCCGGCGGCGGCCAGCCGGCGGCCGAGATGAGCCATCTGCCCGGGATCACCATTGCGCCAGCCACCGCCGTGAATGAGCAGTACCGCTGGATGGGGGCCCTGGCCGGCCGGCAGGTAGAGGTCGCCGGTGAGGCGAAGATCGTCCCGCTCGATGAACGGAATGTCTTCCAGGGTCTGGGCACCGTCCGGCAGGGCAGGTCCCAGCGCACAGCCCGCTGCCAACACGGCGGCGCCGAGTGCTGCCAGCAGGGGTCGAAGCCGGCGCCGCCAGGGCAGAGGCCCCATCAGGACCCGGCTCCAGGCTGGCCGTCGTCGAGGAAGGACCGGGCCAGGCTGATGAACTGATCGAGCTGGTCGTGATGGACCCAGTGGCCGGCATCGTCGATGTTCACGGCGCGGGCATGACTGAACTGCTGGATGCGACCGTCTTCGTTCGGGTCCGAGGCCCAGCTTTCGGTGCCGCGGATGAGCAGGGTCGGACAGGTGATGCGGTTGAACAGGGTTTCGGTGTCCTTGCGCGGCAGGTGCAGCGGTGAGAAGGCGCGCACGTAGTTGTCGAACTTCCAGCTGTAGGTGCCGTCCTCGTTCTGGTTGCTGCCGTGGATGGTCAGGTGTCGGGCCTGATCCGCTGACAGATGGGGATTCTCCTCCTGCATACGCTGCAGGGCATCGGCTAGGGTCGGGTACTTGCGCGGAGCGCGGGACGAGAGCTTGCGCAGGGTGCCCACCCAGTCACGCAGACGTTCCTCCACCGCTTGCTTACGCCGCTTCTCCAGCATGGCCGGACTGGGTCCGAGACCCTCGATGGCCACCAGCCGGGCCACGTTCTCCGGGTACAGGCCGGCATAGTGCAGGCTGATGTTGCCGCCCAAGGAGTGGGACAGAATGGTGACCGGTGCCAGCTGCTTCTGGTGGACGAGCTGGGCGATGTCGACGACGAAGTCGAGCAGGCCATAGGTGCCACCGACGGCCCACTGGGAATCGCCGTGGCCGCGCAGATCCGGTGCGATGATGTGGTAGTCGTCGCGGAAGGCCTGGGCGACCCAGTCCCAGTTGCGGCAGTGATCGCGCCCGCCGTGGACCATGAGCATGGGCGGAGCGCCCTCATTGCCCCAGTCGACGTAGTGCAGGCGCAGGCGCTGGGAAAAATAGGTGTGGGAGGTGGGGCCGGGACCGGCGAGCTTCATGCGGGCATCCAAATTCATAGGGTCGGTGCGAACGGACAGGCCGACAGTATAGAAGCTGACGCTGCTCCCGCGTAGGGTGCGGCTGCGGTTGCCGCTGCAGGCGAACGGGGCCGGTGGCATGATCGATGCTGATCCCAGGGGAGGTGAAGATGTACGCGATTGGATTCTGGATACACGTGGCCTGTGTCTATCTGTCGCTGGCAGGATTCGTCCTGCGCGGGTTCTGGATGCTCACCGATTCCCCCCTCCGGCTGCTGAAACCGGCGAGAATCCTGCCCCATGTGGTGGATACGCTGCTGCTGCTTTCGGCGCTGATGCTGGCGGTGTTCACGTCCCAGTATCCCTTCACCCATGACTGGCTGACGGCCAAGCTCTTCGCCCTGCTGGCCTATATCGGCCTTGGGCTGGTGGCATTCCGCTTCGGGCCGAACAAGGCCGTGCGCAGCGTGGCCTTCGCTGCTGCGCTGCTGGCCTTCATCTACATGCTCGCCGTGGCCTACAGCCGCAACCCCTGGCCCGTGGGGGGCTGAGGCAGCATTTCGAGCACTGCGGGCGCAGCGTCCTCGTGGCAAGGGTCTTCTTCGCGCTGCTGCCCGATGCGCCTTCTTCGGCGCGTTTGCTGCGGCTGCAGGAGCAGTATCTGTCTGGAACCGGGCCATGGCGGCTGCTTCCTGTGGAGTCGTTGCACCTGACTCTGGCCTTCATCGGTGAGCGCGACGACGACTGGATTGAGGCGTTGGTTGAGGCCGCGGCAGCGATCTCACTGGCTGCCATGACGCAGCCGAGCAGTGGCTGGCTCTGGCTGCCGAGCGTGGAACGACCGCGGGTGCTGGCCCTCGGGGTGACCGCTGACGACGTGCTGCGGGGGCTGGCAGATCAGGTCTGGCAGTTGCTGGATGAGGTGGACTGGGAGCGGCCGGGACGGCCGCTGCTGCCCCATGTCAGTCTGGCCAGGATGGGATCAGGCCGTGCGCTTCCGGCGCTGGCGGCAGCGCCTGTTGTCGAACTCGGCTGGGCAAGGCTCGGGCTCTTTGCCAGTCACCTCACGGGGGCGGGTCCGCAGTATCAGGAGCTGTGGTCGGTGGCGTCCGGGCAGTCTTCAGGGCAGACCTGAACCGTCGTGTGGGCGAGGTCGAAGCGCTCCTGCAGCAGGCGCTTGACGGCGGGCAGCAGGGCGCCGTGGTCAGTGCCTTCGGTGACGCGGATGTGCATCGTGGCCAGATGGTGCCCGGAACTCAGGGACCAGACGTGGACGTGATGGACATCGCGGACGCCGGGAATGCTCTCCCTCAAGGCATCTCCGAGACGCACCGGGTCGATCTCACTGGGCGTTCCCTCCAGCAGAATGTGGCCGGCCTGCCGCAACAGACCGATGGCGCTGCGCAGGACCAGGGCCGCCACCAGCAGGGACAGCAGCGGATCGATGGGCATCCAGGCGGTGAGCAGGATGACGACGCCGGCAATGATCGTGGCCAGGGAACTCAGCAGATCGCCGAGCACGTGCAGCATGGCGCCGCGGACGTTGATGTGGTCGGAGCTGCCGTGCAGAAGCCGAAAGGCTATGACGTTCACCGCGGCACCCAGGCAGCCGACGACGATCATGGGCAGAGGCAGAACCGGCTGGGGGGCATTGAGGCGGGCCACGGCTTCGATGACGATGAACACGACGATGGCCACCATGGCCAGCCCGTTGAAGGCTCCGGCCAGGACTTCGAAACGCGCGTAGCCGAAACTGCGGGCGGCGTCGGCCGTCCGTCTGGCCACCAGGAAGCCGAGCCAGGCCAGCGCCAGCGCGGCGCTGTCAGTGAGGGTGTGGGCGGCATCGGCGAGCAGGGCCAGGGAGCCGGAGATGAGGGCTCCGACGACTTCTACGATCATGAAGCTGAAGACCAGCAGCAGCGTCCAGCCCAGCGCGCGCTGACCGTCGGCGGAGGTGTTGTGGTCATGGTGGTGGTGTCCGTGTGCCATGGCGGGAGCATAGCTGTCATGGGGGAAAGGGGGTATTCCGACGGCCCTGGGAGTGAGGAGAGGGGGGGCGATTCGGGATCGGTATCGGGTTTCGGGATCGGGTTTCGGGATCGGTATCAGGTTTCCGATAGCGATAGCGATAGCGATAGCGATAGCGATACCGATACCGATACCGATACCGATACCGACAGCGATACCGATAGCGATCCCGATAGCGATCCCGATAGCGATCCCGATAGCGATCCCGATAGCGATCCCGATAGCGATCCCGACCCCGACCGCCGGTTAGAACAGAGACGCCTGTTCCGGTGGGCGGCGGTTTGTGGGGCCCTCGGGCGGGGCGCCGAGGAGGCGGCCGGCTGCGGCAGAGCCTGACAGCAGCGCGCCCTCGATACCGCCCGGGGTGGAGAGCCAGTCGCCGCAGAAGTAGAGCCCGATTGCGGGTTGGCTGAAGGGATCGTCGGCGAGCCCTGTGCTCTGCGCGTAGCGCCAGCGATGGCAGTGCAGGTCGTGGGGGAGGATGGAGGTTTCGAGCAGCTGGCTCACGGCAGGGGCCAGCAGGATCGCCACGCTTTCGGCGCTGGCATCGAGATGATCTATGCTGAATGCCGCCGTGGCATGGAAGGTGAAGCAGCCCTGATCAGGGCGGCCCGGCTTGGCCGCTTCACGACAGGCCAGATCGATGGGGCCGGTCGGCGGTCGCAGCAGGTCGAAACCCGGATCGAAGCCGGCTTCGGTTTTCACCATCACGGCCCAGGCCGGCGCCATGGCTGTCTTGGCGAGGTCGTCGGCGACGGCCAGCAGATCGGACTGCTCCGTGGTGGCCAGCAGACGGGCAGCCTGAGCAGGCGGCATGTTCAGCAGCAGCGCCTCGCAGGGACCCGCCACCCGCTCCTTGCCGGCGAACAGCTGCCACTGGCCTTGCTCGCGAATGATTCGCGTGACCTCACAATTCAGGCGTGGTGCGAGACCTGCGGCCAGATGCCGCGCCAGGGCGTTGGCGTCAGGAACGGGGACCCATAGCGCGTCTCCTTCCCGTGGCAGCCAGCGGCGCATCAGGCCGCGCTCCTCCCAGGCTTCCGCATGGGGTGCCAGCCGCCGATCCGACAGGGTGAAGGCCGGGACACCGTGGTCGAATCCCACTCCTGCTGCGTGGCGGGAGGTTCGGGTTGCGCAGCGACCGCCGGGTCGGCGGCCCTTGTCCATGACGTCGATGGTCAGGCCATGGTCCATAAGGGTCCGGGCGGCAAAGAGCCCACCGATGCCGGCGCCGATCACGGCCACAGTGGGCGGTGCGTCGAGGGCGCTGCGCCGCGTCAGGGCGCCATAGGCGCTTACGTCCAGGCGGCTGGCGTGGTGCCTGGTGTCACGGCCACGCACGCTGCCAAGGATCGGCTGTTCGGGTTGAAACGGACGGTCGAAGAGCCCGAGGCACCAGAGGATGCCGGCGTAGGAGTTGGGGTCGCGACCGTCCAAGGCATAGCGGTGGTTGAGGTCGATGAGACGGGCCAGGGCGGTGCCGGCATCGGGCGTCCACGCGAGCAGCGCCTTGCCCCAGGTCATGCGGACATTGTTGTGCAGCTCGCCATGGATGCGCAGGGAGCGCTGGGCTGCGTCCCAGAGTGCATCGCCGCTGCGGCCGCGGGCCAGGGTTTCCCAGTCATGGAGCACCGGGCGGCGGTCCTGGCGATGGACTTCGAGGGTGGCCCGTGCCCATTCCGGCAGCACCGACAGCTGTTCGTGCTGGGGATGATGAAAGCAGAACGCCCAGGCCAGTTCGCGCCAGACCAGCAGTTCGTCGAGAAACTTCTCGGCGCCGGCGCCGCCCTGGGCAGCGGCCTCCCTGGCGATCCGGAAGGGGGATATCTGCCCATAGTGCAGATAGGCCGAAAGCCTGCTGACGCCATCAGCGAGGGGATCGTTGCGCTGTCGGTGGTAGCGGACCAGACGCTGATCCCGGAACGACTGCCAGCGGGTCTCGGCGGCCCGGCTGCCTCCCGGCGTATGGGGGACGGGGGCCACGGTGTGATCGATGTGGCAGCTGGCAATGAGTGCGGCCAGGTCCGCCTGCTCCAGGTCGACCGGTTCGAACGGCAGGTCGGGCAAGTCGCCGGGTACTGCGGGCAGAGACTCGAAGGGTGGAGCTTCAAGTGCCCTGCGGCGCAGACTGGCGGTGGCATCCCGGAAGCGGAAAGCGCGGTCGCAGCTTCTGGCATCGACCCGCGGCATGGGAACGAGGCAACTGCTGTCCACGGCCAGTACGCCGCAGTCGGCGCGGCGCGCCAGGGTCGAGGTCCAGTCCGCCAGTGGTTTCCAGGGAAAGATCTCGGTGACCACGGCTGCGCTCTCGGCTGCCAGCTGCAGCAGGTGATCGCCCCGGTGGTCAGGTCTCTCCAGATGAAAGGCATAGGCCACGCCGCGCTCGGCCAGCGCCGAGGCCACGTCGCGGGCGCCTTCGAGAATGAAGCGGTGGTGGCGGTCCGAGGCGAAGGGGTAGCGTTCCGACAGGCCCTGATAGACCAGCAGCGGCCGGTCGAGGGCGTGGGCCAGGGTCAGGGCGGCTTCCAGGGCGGGATTGTCCTGGCTGCGCATGGCCACGCGCATCCAGTAGAGCACCCTGGGGCGCTCGGGCTTCGCCCCTTGGTCGTTCAGGGCGAGGCTGCGTTCGCGCAGCCAGGCGGGCAGCAGGTCGAGCGGAATGGGCACTGCTGGTGCTTCCTTGGGTACGGTGCCCGTGACGGCCGAGCATAGCAGGCTGGCTGGTTCTGTGGGCTGGGCCGGTTGCGGACGTGGCACGAAGGCGGCGCAGCCGCCTGCGAGCTCCCATGTTGCAGGAAGCCTGCTCGGCGCGGCAGGGAGTCGCTCGCTGCGCTTCGCTTCGCTTCGTGAGCTTCCCACAGGGTTATGCCGCGTCCATCGAATCGCCAGTTCCTCTCGCGACAGCCGCGACAGCCGCGACAGCGCTGAAGCTCTACAGCGAGCGGCTGATCAGCACCTTCATGATCTCGTTGGTGCCGCCGTAGATCCGCTGGACGCGGGCATCGGCGTACATCTGGGCGATGGGATACTCGCTCATGTAGCCGGCGCCGCCGTGGAGCTGGACACACTCGTCGATGATCTCGCCCTGGGTGTCGGTGCACCAGTACTTGGCCATGGATGCGGTGGTGGCATCGAGCTTGCCCTCGAGGTGCCAGAGCAGGCAGTTGTCGACGAAGGTCCGGGCCACCGTGGCCTTGGTCCTGCACTCCGCCAGCTTGAACTGGGTGTTCTGGAAGTCGAATACGGTCTTGCCGAAGGCCTTGCGCTGCTTGACGAAGTCGATGGTGAGATCCACCGCCCGCTCCATGGCCACCACGGCGGCCTGGGCAATGTTCAGCCGCTCCTGGGGCAACTGCTCCATGAGCATGACGAAGCCGCGGCCCGGCTCCGCTCCGAGCAGGTTGGTAGCCGGAACCCGGACGTCATTGAAGAAGAGCTCGGAGGTGTCGGCGGCGGGCAGGCCGATCTTGTCGAGGTTGCGCCCGCGCTCGAAGCCCTCCACGGCATCGGTCTCCACCACGATCAGGGAGATGCCCTTGGCGCCGAGCTTGGGGTCGGTCTTGGCCACCACGATGATCAGGTCCGCGGTCTGGCCGTTGGTGATGTAGGTCTTCGAGCCGTTGATGACGTACTCGTTGCCGTCGAGGATGGCCGTGGTCTTGACGGCCTGCAGGTCCGAACCGGTATCCGGTTCGGTCATGGCGATGGCGCCGACGAGTTCACCGCTGGCCATCTTCGGCAGCCAGCGCTGCTTCTGTTCCTCGCTGCCGTAGTGGCGGATGTAGGGCGCGACGATGGTGGAGTGCACCTGATTACCAAAGCCGCCGAGGCCGAGCCGGTTCTGGGCTTCCATGATCACGGTCTCGTGGCGGTAGTCGCCGCCGCCACCGCCGTACTCGGCCGGCATTTCGGCACAGAGCAGACCGGCTTCGCCGGCCTTCAGCCAGGCTTCGCGGGCGACGACGCCGTCCTCGTTCCAGCTTGGCAGATGCGGCAGGAATTCCTTTTCGAAGAAGCGGTTTGCGGCATCGGCCAGCATCGTCAGTTCGTCGTTCATCCAGGGTGACTGGTAGTGCATGTGCGCCTCCATAGGTAGGAACGGCCCGCGAAGAGGGGGCGCAGGATAGCATTGCCGCGTGGCGATCCGCGTCTGACGATGCCACCTTGGGCGGCCCCGGCTGAGGGCCGCGTCGCCTTGGCGAAGGGCAGCAGGCCCCTATCGCTTTCCGCTGGAAATGGATCGAAGATGCAGGTCTCCCCCTTTGCGGGGAGCTCTGGGCGGGCAGGGAGAGAAATCTTGAACGAGGTGGATGGCGAAAGGGTCACGCGCCTGGCTGCGGCGCTGAAGGCGGCCGAAGGGCCGGTGCGGATCCTGCGCGGGGTGGAGTGGCCGGAAGACGCGCGGGACGCCTTCCTGCGTCAGGGTGGCCAGCGTCTGCCGGAGATCAGCTATCCACTCTTCGACCCTTCGCCGACCCTGGTCCGGCTCGATGCCATTCGCGCCGAGCTGCGGCCCGACGGTGATCCGGTGGATGCCTGGCTGATGCGGATCGCTGATCGCGTGGCCAGTGGCGCCCGTCTGCTGGCCAGCCGCGGCACGCCTGAATTCCTCACTCACTCCCGGGCCCTGTTCGGGGCGCCCCGGGATCCCTTGCCGGACGAAGAAAGCAACTGTCTGGAACTGGCGCAGCTCTTCCACCGCACCATTGGTTCCCTGGCCCGTCTCGATCTCGGGGCGCCGGCTCCGGCCTGTCATCTGGCGACCTCAGTGGCTGAGCAGATGCGCGTGGCTCTCCATGAGCGCCTCGGTGCCGATGCCCCGGAAGTGGAGGTGGTGGAGCATCTTTCTGCCAATGCCCTGGCGGGGCCGCGGCGCATCCGGCTCAAGCGTACCGCCTGTTTCACCGATCGGGACATGATCCAGCTGCTGCATCACGAAGCCTGGGTGCACGTGATCACGGGCCTCAACGGTCGCAGCCAGGACCGGTTACCGATTCTGGCGGCCAGCCATCCGGGTACGACCCGGACCCAGGAGGGGTTGGCGGTGTTTGCCGAGATGATCAGCGGCAGCATCGATCTCGACCGGGTGCGGCGGCTCGCCGATCGGGTGGTGGCGGTGCAGATGGCGGTGGACGGGGCGGACTTCATCGCCGTGCATCGCTACTTCGTCGAGCGAGGGGCCACGCCTGAACATGCCTTTGAAAGTGCCCGCCGAGTGTTTCGGGGTGGCGTGCTCGAGGGGGGCGCGCCCTTCACCAAGGACATCGTCTACCTCGACGGCCTGCTGCGGGTGCAGACCTTCCTGAGTCATGTGGTGGCCAGCGGGCGTTCCGACTGCCTGCGGCTGCTGTTCGCCGGCAAGCTCGATCTGGAGGACGTCCCGGCGCTGGCCATTCTCACCCGGGCAGGGCTGTGTCGCCTGCCCCGGCATTTGCCGCCCTGGGCGGAGGACCTGCGGTTCCTGATCGGCTATCTGGCCTGGTCGAGTTTTCTCGGCAGCGTCGACATGGAGCGCGTCGGCGCACACTACGACGGTCTGTTGGCTGCCGCGCCGCGCTTGGACGTGGGGCCTGATGGCTGAGGCTTGGACCCGGGCTCCCGCCGGCAGGTGCGGCTCGGCAGTTCGCCGCTTTCCAGGTACTCCGTCAGGCGGGTCTCGAAATTCCGGAACTCGGCTTCGGTCATGGGCAGGTAGCGGCGCGATCGCGGCTGCGTCCGCCAGCAGCGGACCCGTTCCTCGGTGGTATCGCCGATGAGCGCGGCGGTGCGGATGGCGATGCCGTAGTGGTTGAGCAGCAGCCGGAAGCGGTAGTTGTAGTTGGCCACGGCGGTGCTCGGCGGTTTCGAATTGGCCTCGCGGAAGATCTCGGCGGCGATGGCACGGAGTTCGCCGAGGTCCCGTTCACTGAGCATGGACTCCCGTGCCGTGGCGATGGACTCGATGAAGTTGTCGCCAGCGTGCAGTTCCAGAAACCTGATGTAATTCTTCAAAAGCTCACGATAACCCATGAGAACTTCAGCCTCGAAGAGTTCAGTCACCCGCTGGTCCCGCACGCTAACGGCTCAATGTGACCCCGGGATTACGGGATTGTGACGACACCTGCCGCTGCCGGCGTCGCAGGCAGCGGGGCCGGTGGCGGATGATTCGGCGGCGGCGGTGTCAGGGTCTGGCAGAAATCGTGATTGCGAGCATGGACTCAGGTTTCCGCGGGAGGCCGCATGCAGTACCATCCGCTGCGAATTCTTGAAGCTTCCAGCGTGAGGAAACCATCATGGGTAGCCGTGACGTCGTGATCGTCGACAATGTCCGTACGGGCTTGGCCAAGTCGTTCCGGGGCAGTTTCAACCTGACCCGTTCGGACGACATGCTCGCCCACTGCATCAATGCACTGCTCGAGCGCAATCCGAAAGTAGAGCCGGGGTCGGTGGAAGACGTGGTCGTGGGGTCAGCGAACCATGAGGGTGAGCAGGGCGGCAACATCGCCCGGCTTGCGGTGGTGCTGTCCAATCTGCCCATCACGACAGCGGGCCAGACCATCAACCGGTTCTGCTCCTCGGGTCTGCAATCCATCGCCATTGCCGCCCATCAGATCGCCAGTGGCCAGACCGAAGTGGCCATGGCCGGCGGGGTCGACTCCATTTCCATGGGCATGCGGCAGCAGGGCTCGAAGTCCCAGAAGAACCCGATCCTGGAAGAACAGAAGCCTGAGATCTTCATGGCCATGGGCAATACCGCCGAGGTGGTGGCCCGCCGCTATCAGGTGACCCGCGAGCAGCAGGACGCCTATGCGCTGCAGAGCCAGCAGCGCTATGCGAAGGCGCAGCAGGCGGGCTGGGTGGGCGAAGAGATCGTCCCCATGACGGTGAAGATGAAGAAGGTCGACAAGGAGTCGGGTGAAGAGAGCATTCACGAGGTGGTTGTGGACCGCGATGAGTGCAACCGGCCGGACACTACCCTCGAAGGGCTGGCCAAGTTGCCACCGGCGTTCGAGGAGAACGGCACCGTCACCGCCGGCAATGCCTCGCAGCTGTCCGACGGGGCGTCCATGACGCTGCTGATGACTGCGGAGCGGGCGGCGCAGCTCGGCCTGGAGCCCCTGGGCATTTTCCGCGGCTTCACCGTGGCTGGCTGCGAGCCGGACGAGATGGGCATTGGTCCTGTGTTCGCCATCCCGCGCCTGCTCGACCGTGCAGGCTTGAGCATCGACGATGTGGATCTCTGGGAGCTCAACGAAGCGTTTGCGTCCCAGTGCCTCTACTCCAGGGACGCGCTGCACATCGACAATGAGAAGTACAATGTCAACGGTGGCTCCATCGCCATCGGCCACCCCTTCGGCATGACCGGGTCCCGCCTGACGGGGCTGGTGCTGCGGGAACTGGCACGGCGCAAGCAGCGTTATGGCGTGGTCACCATGTGCATTGGTGGCGGGCAGGGTGCCGCAGGCCTGTTCGAGCGGGCCTGACGGCCCACGAAAGCTGGCCATCTGGCGCCATTGCTGGCTGTTGCAACCCATGCTCGGGCCACTTAAGCTCTTGTTTTCTGGGTTCCGCGCCCCGGTTGATGGTGGGCGTGGGACTCGTGTGCAGGGTTCAAGGACACTCATGGCAAACGACCGCGCGCTCACTTTCCGCGCCCGCGTGATCATTGCTGCAACGTGTTTCGCCCTCGCGCCGCCGGTGCTGGCGACGCCGGATCACTATGCCCATGTGTCCGACGCCGAGCTTCAGCAGCACATCAGCCAGTGGGATGATCTTTCGGTGGACGAGCGTCGGGAGCTGCTCACCGAGGTGCACCGACGCATGATTCGGGCCGGCAAGCGCCCGGTTCTGCGCATTCAGGGTGAGCGGCGCTTTGGCTATCGGGTGGAGCAGCCCGACGGCAGCGTGGTGGAGATCGAAGGCCGGGAAGGCTTCGTGCACTATCAGTCGGTGAACCCGGAGAAGCCGTTCGGGGTCGGGTTCGAGCGTCGCTCGGGTGCCGATCTGCCCGAGGATCTGCTCGACGCCCTGAGTCAGGACGACAGCCAGATCGAGATCGAAGGGCGTAACAGCCCGGTTCCTGCAGCCGGAAACGCCCCCATCTACAGGCTACCGGTGCGAGAGATTCAAGCCCCAGAACGTCCGCAGCGATGATGTCATGATGAGTGTTCCTGATCTGTTGGTCGTCGACGATGACGCTGAGCTGCGGGAACTCACCGAAGCCTACCTGACGCAGCAGGGCTTCCGCGTGCGCACGGTAGCGGATGCCCCGGAAATGGACGCGGCGCTGGCGGAACGACGCCCGGATCTGCTGGTGCTCGACCTCATGCTGCCGGGTGAAGACGGCCTTTCCATCGCCAAGCGTCTGAAGTCCGACGGACACCTGCCCATCATCATCCTGTCTGCCCAGGGCGATGACGTCGATCGCATCGTCGGCCTTGAAGTCGGCGCCGACGATTATCTTGCGAAGCCCTTCAATCCGCGGGAGCTTCTGGCCCGAATCCGCGCGGTGCTGCGCCGGGCCAACCGTGACATGGAGGTGCGGGGACAGCGGGTGCTGCGGCACTTCGGCCCCTTCACCATCGACCTCGACGCGCACAAACTCAGCCGGGACGGAGCGGAGGTGCCCCTGACCTCCGGTGAATTCGACCTGCTGGCGGTACTGTCCGCCCATCCCAACAAAGTGCTCGATCGAGACCGGATTCTCGATCTCCTCACGGGTGCCGAACGCTCGCCCTTCGACCGCAGTATCGACGTCCGGGTGACCCGTCTGCGCAGCAAGATCGAGCAGGACCCGTCGCGCCCGGTCTACATTCGAACGGTGTGGGGTAAGGGATACATGTTCTGTCCCGATACCGGGGACTGAGATGCGGCCGGCATCGCTGCTGCTGCGCACCAGTCTCACGCTGGGAGTCAGCGCACTGGCCATTGCCCTGGTCTCCATTGCCGCCCTCGACCGCTTCGTGACCACGCCCCTGGCTGAGCAGTCCGCCGACGACGAAGCTGCCCTGCTCGTGCTTTCTGCCCAGACCTGGGTGGAACTCTCGCCTCAGGCGCGTCCTTACTTCGAACTGGAACTGTTCGAGAGTCATGGGCTGGTGGTGTCGCCGGAAGTACGGGAGCTGCAGCCCCTGCGCTCCGACGTGCCCTGGATGGATCTGCTGGCACTGCAGCTGGAAACCCGGCTCGGGCAACCCGTGGTGCTGCTTGAGGGTGACGACCTGGTCTGGGCCGAGATTCCCATGGGGGGCTTTCTGCTGCAGATCGGATTCTCCGCCGATCGCCGGGATACCGAGCCGTTGTCGGTGGCGCTGGTGATCTTCGGTGCCGGCGCGGCCATCGTGCTGGCCGCCTCACTGCTCATCGTGCAGCGCATCACCCGTCCGCTGGACGCCGTGGCTTCTGCGGCCAGGCAGTTTCGTGGCGGTGCCAAACTGGAGCCCCTGCCTGAGACCGGACCGTCCGAACTGGTCACGCTGGCGCGCAGTTTCAACACCATGGTCCGGGAAATCTCCGAGTTGATCTCGAACCGGACGACGCTGCTGGCAGGCATCTCCCACGATCTGCGAACGCCGCTGGCACGCATGCGCCTGGCGCTGGAATTGCTGCCGGAAGGTACCGACCCGAAACTGATCGAACGGTTTCAGCGCAATCTTGCCGAGATGGACGCGCTGCTGTCGGTGTCGCTGCAGTTTGCCCGTGGCCTGTCCGGCGAGGACGTGACGGAGGTGGAACTTAAGCCCCTGATATCGCGTCTGCTCAGCGATCAGGACGAGGCCGTCGAACTTGACTGGCGCGCCCCCAGGGACCTGCGCCTGCGGCTCGACTCCAGTGCGCTCTCCCGGGTGCTCACCAATCTGCTGGCCAATGCATCCCAGTATGCGGGGGGAGCCCTGCAGCTGCGGGTGCGCCGCGCAACTGACGGCGTGCTGCTCGAAGTGCTCGATCGTGGCCCGGGCATTCCAGATGCGGATCAGACGCGGATATTTCAGCCCTTCTACCGGCTCGAGCGTTCCCGCAACCAGCGCACAGGCGGCAGCGGCCTCGGTCTCGCCATTGTCAAACAGCTCTGCGATGCCCAGGGCTGGCGGATCAGCGTCCGCTCCAGGGTCGGCGGCGGTGCGGCCTTCTGCCTGTTGCTGCCTGAAATCGTCTGACGGGTGCCGGGAACGGGATGATGGCAGGGGGCAACACACCGTTACAAATCTGCCGGCCAGAGAAATTGAGCTGAAACGCGGGATGGTGAGAATGAGAGTCGCAAAGAGGAAGCCGGAGCATGGCGACCAGCGAAGTCTTCCGATTTGCTCCCCTGGACTGAAGTGCTTGTGAATCCCCTTGAGACCTTGAACGTGTGGGGTCGATGAACCCGCTGAGCGAAAGCTCAGCGGGTTTTTTCTTTGCGGGCCGAAAAGACTCGGGGCCCCGCGCTGATGCCGGCTCAGTCCTTGCTGGCCTGGAACAGATGCACATCCCGCTGCGGGAAGGGGATGGTGACTTCGGCGGCATCGAAAGCCGTTTTCACGCGCTCGTTCATGTCCCAGAACACCGACCACAGATCATCGGCATTGACCCAGGCTCTGGCCATGAAGTTGACGGAGCTGTCCCCGAATTCCGCCAGCACGCAGGTGGGGGCGGGTTCCGCGAGAATGCGGTCGTCGCTCCTGAGCTGTTCGAGAATGAGGTCCTTCACCTTGCGGATGTCGTCCTCGTAGCTGACCCCGAAGGTCCACTCGACACGCCGCGTCTCCTCCCGGGACAGATTGGTGATCTTGTCATTGGACAGGGCCCCGTTGGGAACGATGATGGTGCGGTTGTCGAAGGTCTTGATGACCGTGTGGAAGATCTGGATCTCCCTGACCGTTCCCAGGAAGCCCTGGGCATCGACGACCTCGCCGACCCGGAACGGGCGGAACAGCAGGATCAGTACCCCACCGGCGAAGTTGGCCAGACTGCCCTGCAGGGCCAGACCCACGGCCAGACCGGCGGCCGCAAGGACGGCGATGAAGGAGGTGGTGGCGATGCCGATCATGGACGCCACGCTCAGCAGCAGCAGCGCCTTCAGACCGATGTTGGCCAAGTTCCGGAGGAAGCTCGCCAGGGTTGCCTCGACCCTGCGCGCTTCCATGCCGCGCTGCATCATGGCGACGAAGCGGTTGACGATCCACAGGCCGATGATGAGGGTGAGCAGCGCGAGCAGCGCTCGCGGGCCGTAGAGCATGCCCATTTCGATCAGGGTCGCTGCAACTTCAACTGTACTGTCAGTGATCTGACTTAGATCCGATTCCACGATTAATCCCCCAGGACTGGCGCCGACGTGACGCCATGGAGACATTACCGAGTTCTACCTTCCAGCGACAAGCGCCGATTGCTTCACGGTATCCATCCTTGGCACTGCTAATATGATGCTTTAATGAACCAATGACTCCCTTTGCTGTCGGAGTCGGTCGGGACTTTATCCATTCCCGAGGTCAAACCCAGTCATTCCGTTGGAGGAACCGAGTTCCATGCACAAGTCCGCTGCTCTGCTCGTCCCACTGCTCCTCGCCGGTGCTCTCGATGCAAGGGCCGACTATGCCCAGCCGGAAGCGGGTCAGTTCTACATCACGCCTGGCATGCTGTTGCTGGGTAAGGATCGCGGCCGCGACATCAGTTCCCTGGCGGCGCCGAGCATCGGTCTCGGCTACCAGACCACGGATGAACTTGGTTTCGAGCTGCATGTGGCACACGGGGAGACCGGGGTGAGTGCTGCGGGTGGCCCTGATGTGGACATCACGGCGATACGCCTCGACGGCCTCTATACCCTGGGCGGTGACGTCTGGCAGCGCTACGTGGTGGGCGGCATCAGCCGGACCCGCTACAGCGTCTCCGGTGCCGCCAACGACACCGGTACCGGCGCCAGTCTCGGCCTCGGTCTGCGCCGGTCGATCACCGATCGGCTGAGTCTGCAGCTCGACGGCCGTGGCTTTATGGACTTCGACGAGAAGAAGCTGCAGCCCGGCGCGACCCTGGGGTTGCGCTATGTGTTCGCGGGCCCGACTTCGCGTCCGGCGGTTGCAGAGCCCGCACCCGCACCACGTGCCGAGCCTGCGCCGCGGGCCGAGCCGACTCCTCCGCCGCCGCGTCCGGCTCCGGAGCCCCAGCCGACGCCACCGCCCCGCTTGGAGGTGGTCGTGGAGTTCGACTTCGACGCTGCCAGCCTGCGTGCCGATCAGCGCTCTGAGGTCGACCGTGTGGTGCGCTTCATGCGCGAGCATCGCGACGCCCGGGCAACGCTGGAAGGACACACGGACAGCCGCGGCTCCCAGAGCTACAATCAGGGCCTGTCCGAGCGCCGCGCTCAGGCCGTGCGTGACCATCTGGTGGCAGCCGGTATCGATCGTTCGCGGATCACCATCGTCGGGCGAGGAGAACTCGATCCGGTGGCCAGCAACGAAACGGATGACGGCCGGGCGCGCAATCGTCGTGTGGTCGCGATCGCCGTGGGCACGGGCTCGGGTTCCAGGTGAGAGCGGTTGCTCTCAGGGTAGGCTTCGTGGGCCAGCGATGATGGCGCCCTGTGGGGCTGCCGCCAGCCTGTGATGAAGACGACGAAGCGGCCAGGGAAGGCCGCATACCGATGGCAACCAGGAGATTGAGCACATGCTGCGTTGGCTCGGGATTGTCACGGGCCTCTTGCTGCTGCTGGCGGTGATTGGCCTTGTCGTCGTCAATCAGCGCATCGATGGCTGGGTGAAGTCTGCCGTCGAGACCTACGGAGCAGAGTACACCGGGGTGGCTGTGACGCTGGACAGCGTCAGCTTGTCGCTGCTCAACGGCCACGGTGAACTGCGGGGACTCACCGTGGCGAATCCGGATGGTTACGAGGGCGAGCATGCGATTCGAGTCGCCCGGGTTGCCTTCGAAGTCCAGCCCCGCAACCTGCTCGACGACCCCATTGTCATCGAGCATATCGAGATCGAGGGCGCAGAGGTGCATGCGGAGACCCGCAACCTCCGCGAGACCAACTTGCAGGTCATTCAGCGCAACGTGCGTGCGGCGACGCCACCGGCGGATCCCGATGCGGCACCTGGGCGACAGGTTATCATCGAGCTGCTGGAGATCACCGATACCCAGACCAGCGTTACCGCTGCCACGCTCGCTGCGGTAGCGGTGCGGGTGCCTGACCTGACGCTGACTGAGGTCGGCCGGCAATCCAATGGCGCCAGTATCGGCCAGGTGCTGGAGCAGATTCTCCAGCCCCTGCTCGCGGCGGTGATGACCAGCATCACCGAGGGGCGGGTCCGGGATCTCATCGACGAACACGGTTCCGAACTGCGCGACCGGGTGGACGAAGAGGCCGATCGCCTGCGCGACCGCCTGCGCCGGATCTCCCCCTTCTGAACCCCCCGACTCCCCAATCCTGGACATCCACAACATTATTGGACATCCAGGAAAGTATTGGACATCCAACTTTTTTGTCACTGGCCTGCACGTTTCGGGTCGAACTGCCTTCGGCTCGCCCGGCGTTCCCCACGCTCAGACCTGCGGCGGCCCGGGGACCGAGGGCGGTGATTCCGGCAGCCGATCCGGGTTAGTCTCTGCGCCCCTCGATCCTGCGCGGAGACCGTCATGGCCGAATCGGCTTTCGAAGAGCTGCTGTACGAAGTCCAGGGTCCCATGGCCCTCATCACCATCAATCGACCTGCCAAGCGCAATGCCATTTCCCTGGCCACCCTCGACGAACTGCACGCAGCGGTGACGGCCGCTGCAGCGGATGACGCGGTTCGGGTCATCGCCATTACCGGCGCCGGCGACAAGGCCTTCGCTTCCGGGTCCGATCTCAGCGAGGTCGAGAACCGCGACCTCAAGAAGGCCCTGGAGCCTATCGTTCAGGGGCTGGCGGCACAGCTCGAAAGCACGCCCAAACCTACGATCGCCGCCATCAATGGCATCTGCTTCGGCGGCGGACTCGAAGTGGCCCTGGGCTGCGACATCCGCGTGGCCAGCTCCAAAGCGACCTTCGCGACCCCCGAGGGCAAGCTCGGCATCATTCCGGGCGGTGGCGCCACCCAGCGCCTGCCCCGCATCGTGGGCCGCGGCTGGGGCCTGCACATGCTGCTCATGGGCGAGCCCATCGATGCCGAGCATGCCCTGCGCATCGGCCTGGTCACGCGGGTGGTGGAACCGGATGAACTGCTGCCTGAAGTGCGGCGCATGGCGGAGCATCTGGCCGGCTTTGCGCCCTTCGTGCCTCGTTTCATGAAGCTCATGGTGCACGCGGGCATGGAAGGAAGCCTGGCCTCGGGGCTGGCGCTGGAGAAAGTCGCCCAGGGAGCCCTCTGCGAGACCGAGGACAAGCAGGAGGGCCTGCGCGCGTTCCTGGAGAAGCGGCCGCCCAAGTGGCAGGGCCGCTGAACCGGTCTCGAGCCGGCTGCGCGGCGAAGCCTTGGCGTTCACATGCACGGTTGCTTGTGCACGCGCAGATGCGGAATACTCCGGAGACTTTAGTCATTTTTGAGGGGGAGAGATGGCCGTCGACAGATTTCCGATCGAAGCCAGTCACATCATGATGTTTGCCCGTTCCGTCAACGACGGCAATCCCATCTACTACGACGCTGAGTACGCGGCGAAGACGGAACCCGGAGCGATCATCGCGCCACCGACCTTCATGCAGTCCTCGGCCCAGTTCGATCCGGAGTATTCGCTGCGGCCGAAGATTGGCCAACCCTGGTTCGGCTCCGGCAAGGAAGCCACCGGCGTGAAACCCGGTAGCTCCGGGGGCGGCGGCAACAAAGGCACCCTGCATGCGGAGCAGCACTTCGAGTATCACCGTCATCCGCGGGTGGGTGACGTGCTCACGGCGACGGTCAAGCCTGGCAAGACCTGGGAAAAGGAAGGCCGCCGTGCGGGCAAGTTGATCTTCACCGAGACCATTACCGAGTATCGCGATCAGAACGGTGATCTGGTGGTGACGGCACGCGGTGTGGGCGTACGGACCGAGCGTCCGGCGACTTCGGGTTGAGGAGGGCGACATGGCACTGAAGGCGAGCAAACTCGAAGTCGGGGGCACCCACACGGCGGTGCTGGTGAAGGATCTCAAGCGGACCCAGCTGGTTCAGTATGCGGGGGCGTCGGGTGACTACAATCCGCTGCACACCGATGACTTCTACACCCGCGAAGTGGCCGGCTATCCCAGCGTCTTTGCCCACTGCATGCTGACCATGGGCATGACCGGCGCCATGCTCACCGACTACGTGGGCGACGGCCGACTGCTGAAGTTCGGGGTCCGGTTCACGGCTCAGGTATGGCCGGGGGACGATCTCGAGGCGACGGCC